>JAEZMP010000113.1 GCA_023442215.1 Pseudomonadota bacterium | reverse complement strand
CTTCTGCACGATGACCTGCTTGGCGGACTGGGCGGCGATGCGGCCGAAATCCATCGGCGGCAGCGGCTCGGCGATGAAATCGCCGACCTGGGCGGCCGGATTGCGGTTCTTCGCGTCGATGACGTCGATCTCGGTCGCCGGGTTCTCGACGGCATCGACCACCTGGAGCAGTCGCTGCAGGCGGATTTCGCCGGTGCGCGGATTGATCTCGGCGCGGACCTCGGTTTCCGAGCCGTAGCGCGAGCGGGCCGCCTTCTGGATGGCGTCCTCCATCGCCGCGATGACGATGTTGCGGTCGATCACCTTCTCGCGGGCCACCGCATCCGCGATCTGCAGAAGCTCGAGCCTGTTCGCGCTGACAGCCATGGCTTTCCTCTCCGGATGGCGATCCTCGCGGACCGCCTCCTGTTCAGTTCAGTTCGGTTTCGCTGCCGTCGCCGGCATCTGCCTCGGCACCGCGCGCGGCGCGCTTCTCGGCCCTGAGCGCCTCGGTGACGAGCGCGTCGGTCAGGACCAGCTTGGCTTCGCCGACATCGTCGAGCGGCAGCCACACGGTTTCCGCGGGCGGGGCATCCGAAGCCGCTTCCTCCACCGGGGCCTTCGCGGCCTTCGGCGGCGCCTTCTTCATCATCTTCGGCCGGGAGCCCTTGCTGGCGCCCTTGGCGCCCGCCTTGCCTTCATCGAGCGTCAGGCCGAACAGATCGCCGTCGACACCCGCCAGGACGCCGCGGAAACGCTTGCGTCCGGCCTGGGCCACGCGCATCTCGACCTTGGCCACATGGCCGGACCAGCGCTCGAAATCGGACCGCCGCACCAGGGGACGGTCGATGCCCGGCGAGGACACCTCAAGATGATAGGCCTTGTCGATCGGATCGTCGACATCGAGCGCCGGCGAGACTTCGCGGCTGACCGCCTCGCAGTCCTCGACGGACATGGTGCCATCCGGCCGCTCGGCCATGATCTGCAGGGTGCAGCCGTTCTCGCCGGTGACGCGCACCCGCACGAGCCGGTAGCCGAGATCCTCGATCACCGGCTCGACGATGACCGCGACGCGGGCATCGATGCCGTTCTCGGTCACGAGCCGCGGTTCCACCGCGCCTTCGGCCGGGAGGGATCGGGTATTGTTCGGGTCCGCGATATCGCTCACTGCCCGTCCGTTCTCCACATCGCGCGTCGGCCTGCGGCGTGCCGTGACGGGAACGTCACGGCGGCAGCGGCCGTCCGGCGCCTAGAATGGTCGTCTTCCTTCCCGTCGCAGGCCGATCGGCAAACACCGACGGGAGCGGGCCCCGGCGGGACCCACTCTCACCCGGCCCAACCGGATCCGAACGAGAAGGTGGAATGGCGATGCTATAGACCCGCGAACCCAGGATTGGCAAGGAAAAACCGGCCCTCGCCGGAATCCGCGTCCTTCGCAAAGGATCGGACCGCGTCCGAGCGCTTCGCCGATACCTCGACCGATAGATAGGAAGCGCTTTCCGGCGCCGCCACCCGCGTCAGCGGCAATAGCCTTCTTTGTCCTTGACGACGATCAGGCAGGTCTTCTTGCCCACGAGCCATTTGAACCCGGTTTCGGCGCCGGTTCCATGGCGGATCGCCGCGCCGGTGCCGTGGCGGACGAAGCGGATGACGTCGCCGTCGAGGCGGCCGACATAGGTCGCCTGGTCGTCGAGCGTGTCCTTGAGGACGATGCGGACCGTGCCCGGCTTCGAAGCGGGCGCGATCTCCAGGAACAGGCCCTCCGGCCCGTTCCAGCGCCCGACCCAGGGCTTCAGGCTGGCGGGCACCGCCGTCTTCTTCGTCCCGGCGGCAGCGCCGGGCGCGGTCGCGACGAGGGCGAGCACGGCCAACGTCACCGCAGCCGCCGCGATCCGGCCAGCGCGCGCGAAACCCGTCATGGAAACGCGAATGCGCGTCGAAAGCGACGCGGAAGACGATCGTGCGACAGAACCCATCGGTTCCTCCCTGCCTGTGTGCCGGCGGCCCCCTCATGGCAGCCGTCCATGGACGCCGTCCCGGGCCATCTCAACGCCCGGACGGCGCGATCGGCTCCGCTCTCCGGTGCTCGGTCCGAGGCGGCGAAGCGGCCCGCGCACCGTTCATGTGCGGTTCAGCCGGTGGGACCTATTCCTGTTCCCAACGCCGGGCCATCCCCCTTTCGGAGAGGCCGCGGCGAAGAGGCATCACGAACCGCATTCCACCGCTTGCGGTTCCCACGACGACAGGACCATTCCGATGTCGAGCGCCGTCCAGACGATTTCCCGGCCCGAGGCCGCCAGCCTGCAGCCCGTCGCCGCCCCCCGCCATCGGCGCCGGCTCCTGCCGGCGCTCGCCACCGCGATGGCGCTCACCGTCGCCGCCGGAGCCTTCATGCCCTCCACCGCGGAAGCGGGCGGCTGGAACAACAACGGCGGTGCCGCCGCTGCGGCGGCCGGCATCGGGCTTGCGGTCGGCGTGCTCGCCGGCGCCGCCTTCGCCTCCCAGCCGACCCCCGTCTATGCCGCCCCGGCCCCCGTCTACGCACCTCCCCCGCCCCCGGTCTATGCCGCGCCGGTGCAGGTCTACGCGCCGCCGCCGCCTCCGCCGGTCTATTACGAGGAGCCCACCTATGAGGAGCCGACCGGCTACGTGGTGTCCCAGACCTATGTCGCGCCGCGCCCCTATTACCGGGGTGGTCCGGGCTGGGGTCCGCGGCCGTGGCGCCCGGCTTGGTGAGAGCGCGCAATAGGCGCTCGATGCGCGCCCTCGCGCGCAGCTGAACCGTCCATCAGGTGCCTACGAAGCGCGCACCAAGCGTGCATGAAGCGGCCGCCGCTCCCTTCCCGGGACGGCGGCCTTTTCTGTTGCATACAGAACAGCGGAAGCCCGGCCGGAACGATCGACCTCGGGCAGGGCCAGTTCGGGTGAACCAAGTCTGCCGCCCGTTCGTATCAACGCCGTACGAGGCTAGAAACGCGACCGCGGCATCGCCGCCGATTTTTTTGTTCCTTTCCGTACAATCGATGGATCCAATTCGCACGTCGCGCGTTTCGTTTCCTTTGATCCGCTGATTGAGGCCGAGGCCGCTTCCGTCATGGTCTCAGCTCGATTCCTTTCACCAGAAATCGAAAACAACGTTCATGCATCCGTGATGGGTGTCGGCCTTCCGGATCAAGTAAAATATCCGGCGGTCTGTTCCGTCATGGTTATCGGGATCGAGAGACTATTCACTATGAGCGTTGCGGCTTGCATCGCCTACCAGCACAACATCTGGCTTGTCATCGTTGCAGGCCTGATATGCTCCGTCGGCTCCTGGACGACCGTCAAACTCTTCAACCGCTCCCTTTCGGCAAAGGGTGCCCAGAAGATGAGCTGGCACGTCCTGACCGCGACCTCCGCAGGCACCACGATCTGGTGCACCCATTTCATCGCCATTCTCGGCTATGATCCGGGGGTCCCGTCCGGCTTCGATCCGGTCCTGACGATCGTGTCGCTGCTCGTCGCGTTCTTCGGTTCCGCCCTCGGCTTCATCGTCGCCTCAGACCGGAACTCGACGACGGCCGCGCTCGTGGGCGGCGGAATTATCGGCCTCGGCATCAGCGTGATGCACTACAGCGGCATCCTCGCCTACCGCGTCCAAGGTATCGTCAGCTGGGACGTGGCCTATCTCGTCGCCTCCATCCTCCTCGCAGTCGGGTTCTCGGCCCTCGCCGCTTTCACCATCGTGCGCTGTCGCTTCAGAAATCAGGCGCTGATCGGGGCGGGGCTGTTGGCATTCGCCATTCTCAGCCTGCATTTTACCGGCATGACGGCGCTGCGGATCGCACCGCTCGATATCGACAACGCGGTCACCAATCCGGAAGCGGCACGCACCCTTGCCCTGGCCGTGGCGTGCGTTGCCCTCGTTGTCGTCGCCGCCGGCTTCGCCAGCTATTTCATCGACGGCAGCACGCGTGCGGAATCCGTCGAGCGGCTTCGCGAGATCGCGACCCATGACGGGCTGACGGGGCTCCCGAACAGGAACGGGTTCAACGAGCGGCTCGACCGTGAACTCCTTGCCGCGGACTCCGTCGGCGCGCGCGTGGCTTTCGTCGCCATCGACCTCGACCGCTTCAAGGAAATCAACGACCGGCGCGGGCACGCGGCCGGAGACGAGGTGCTGAAGATCCTGGGGCGCCGCATGATGGGCCTGCTGCGCGGCGACGAGGTGATCGGACGGATGGGAGGCGACGAGTTCGCCGCCTTCCGGCGCGTCGAAAGCGACGAAATGCTGCGGGGGTTCCTCCGCCGGATCGAAACGGTTCTGTCGAAGCCGATCACACTCGACGACGGGGAAGTCATTCCCGGCGGCAGTATCGGCGTGGCGTTCTATCCCGACGATGCGACCACGCGCACGGCGCTCGCCAGCAACGCCGATCTCGCGATGTACCGCGCGAAAGGCGATGTCAGCCGATCGATCTGCTTCTACGAGCCCTCGATGGACGATTTCGTGCGGACACGCCGTGAGCTCGCGGCCGAACTGCGGGAGGCCCTGGAGAAAGGGCAGCTCGACCTGCATTATCAGGTGCAGACATCGGTGCTGACAGGCGAGATCCGGGGATATGAGGCTCTGGTGCGCTGGCGGCATCCCGTTCGCGGCCTTGTCCCGCCCTCGGACTTCATTCCCGTGGCGGAGCAGAGCGGCCTGATCCTGCCGATCGGCGAATGGGTGCTTCGGACCGCCTGTGCGACCGCCGCGACCTGGTCGCCGCCGTACAAGATCGCCGTGAACCTGTCGCCGATCCAGTTCGGCGCCGCGGGCCTGCCGGACCTGATCCGGCGCACGCTGCGAGAAACCGGGCTCGATGCGGAGCGGCTGGAACTCGAACTGACGGAATCGACCATCTTCGTCGACCGGGAGCGCTCGCTTCACATGCTGCGGGAGATCAAGCGCCTCGGCGTCTCCATCGCGCTCGACGATTTTGGCACCGGCTATTCCTCGCTCGATATCCTGCGGGCATTCCCGTTCGACAAGATCAAGCTCGACCGGTCCTTCATGCGGGAAGTGGAGGACAGCCCCACGGCGAGAGCGATCATCCGCGCCATTCTGGCACTCGGCAGCAGCCTGAAGATCCCCGTGCTCGCCGAAGGGATCGAGACCGATGCGCAGCTCGCGCTCCTGAAGGCGGAAGGCTGCGACGAGGCCCAGGGCTACCTGCTGGGACGCCCTGCCCCGCTCGACAGCATCGTCTCCGGCGGCCAGATCACGCTGATTCCGGGCGACCCGCTCGCGCAAAGCGCATGACGCCCCG
>JAEZMP010000109.1 GCA_023442215.1 Pseudomonadota bacterium | reverse complement strand
CTGGGCGAGCACGGTGGCGGTGGTGGTGCCGTCGCCGGCGAGGTCGTTGGTCTTGGAGGCGACTTCGCGGACGAGCTGGGCGCCGAGGTTCTCGAACTTGTCCTCAAGCTCGATTTCCTTGGCGACGCTCACGCCGTCCTTGGTGATGCGCGGGGCGCCGAACGACTTTTCGATCACGACGTTGCGGCCCTTGGGACCGAGCGTGACCTTCACCGCGTTGGCGAGGATGTCGACGCCGCGCAGCATCTTGTCGCGCGCGTCGACCGAGAACTTAACCTCTTTGGCAGCCATTGGATCTCTCTCCAGATATCTCTTGGACCCAGGCCTCGGGCCGCGGGACTTGTCCCGGGCGTCACGTCGAGGCGGATCCGGATTTCAGCCTTGGAAACGAAAGGTTCGCCGGGGAGCCTGCTCAGGCCGCCTTCTTGGCAGCGCCGGTGGCTTCGATCACGCCGAGGATGTCGCTCTCCTTCATGATGAGGAGATCCTGGCCGTCGACCTTCACCTCGGTGCCGGACCACTTGCCGAACAGAACCCGGTCGCCGGGCTTCACGTCGAGCGCGATCAGTTCGCCGCGGTCGTTGCGCGCGCCGGGACCGACGGCGACGACCTCGCCCTCCTGGGGCTTTTCCTTGGCGGTGTCGGGAATGATGATCCCGCCCTTGGTCTTCTCTTCAGCGTCAATGCGACGGACGACGATGCGATCGTGCAGCGGCCGGAACGTCATGGTTATTCCTCCATGCAAGGCTAGGATGACCCATTTCTTCCAATCCGGGCGGACCCTCCAGAGGCATGCCGACCCGGTGCGTCGTCGATTTGGGGGAATTCATCGGGCCGATCAAGAGGGGGACGAAAAAATTTTGGCACTCGTTCGATGAGAGTGCCAACGCTCGCTCCGGCAGCCGCCGAGAACGATAGCGAGCTTGGGTCGCCAGGTGGGCGAAACACGCGAAAGCGCAGCGCCTTGCCGCACGACGCGCAACCGGCGCTTCAACGGCCGCGCTAGCCCGTGCAGGGCACCGGAGAGATCGAATATTCAGGGAAGTTCGCGACCTTCGCGAAGGAAGTGGTGGGTGTACAAGGGCTCGAACCTTGGACCCGCTGATTAAGAGTCAGCTGCTCTACCAACTGAGCTATACACCCATCCGTCCGGCGCCGTTGGCGTCGTCGTGAGCGGTCATATACGGGGATCGGATCGCCGACGCAACACGCTATTTGTGATTTTTCGGAACGGGCCTGTGGATGAATCCCCGGTACCGCAACCGGGAGAGCCGTGCCGGGGCCGGCCGGCCGGGGGGATCCGGCCCCGTGGTGCACGGGAATGGAGGGTCTCCGGAAACGTCCGCACGGGCAGGGACTTACCGCCCGTCGGCGGACAAGGCAGCCGGCATACCGGCGCCGGCATCGAGATCGTGGATCCGCACCTGCGGACAGACGCGCCTGGCGATGTCGCAGAGATGGCGGTGGTGGGTGAGGTAGATCACCTGCCCTACCCCGGCCATGTCGGCGAACAGCCGGAACGCCTCCTCGGCGCGGAAATCGTCGAAGGTCTCCATGATGTCGTCGGCCACGAACGGCACCGGCCGGCGCGTCTCGGCGAACTCGTGGTAGCCGGCCACGCGCAGCGCCAGATAGAGCTGGAAGCGCGTTCCCTTGGAAAGCTCGTCGGCAAGCTTCGAGGCCCCGTCCGCGGCGATGGCGACCAGCACCTCGCCATCCTTTTCCCCCGGCTGGGCAGCCAGCCCGCGATAGGCACCGCGGCTGATGGTGCGGAACGCCTCGGAGGCGCGCGCCATCATCGAACTGCGGTGCCGGTCGCGATAGAGACGAAGCGCATGGCCGGCGGCGGCTGCGCCAATCCGCAGCTTGAGATAGCGGTGCGCGCCGTCCTCGATCTCCAGAAGGGTGGTCTGACGGCGCTCCTCGATCCGCGCGACCGCGTCGTCGCCGCCGATGGCGTTCAGGCGGTCCTCGGCCTTGCTGTGCGCCGAGAACAGCTCCCGCACGCGGCCGTCCTCGCCTTCGAAGCGTGCGCTCAGCTCCGCCCGCTCGGCTTCGAGCGCGCCACGCTCGACATCGGCCAGAACGGCCTCGGCCTCCTCCAGCGTCGGCAGGTTCATAGCCTCGAGGATGTCGCGGACGATGTCATCCTGCTGCCGGCGCAACTCCGCCCGTCGCTCGATGGCCTGCAGCACGGTCGCGGCCTCGATCAGCGTCTCGACGCCGAGGAACGCGGTCATCTCGTCCTTGCGGGCCTGATGGCCGGCAAGCTCGGCGACGATGTCCCGCCGGCTGCGGCCCGCCTCCTCCAGCTCTTGCTCGTGCTTCAGGCGGCTGGCGCGGACTGCTTCCGCCGCCCTGATGCGCTCCTCCACCGCCGCGGACCGCTCCAGCACGCCTCCGGGCGCGGAGAGGTCCAGCGCGCCCGCGAGCCTGTCCACCTCCGCGGCGAACGCCGCCTGATCGCGTTCCATCTTCTCGATCCGGTCGGCGAGATTCGTCCGCGTGGCAAGCGCCGGGCCGAGGTCGCCCACCGCCGCGAGGATCTCGCGGACGACACCGACCGCAGGCGCGGTCCCGCCCTCCCCGAGCCACGTCGCCGCGCAAGCCTCGTCCCAGGTCCGGCGCCACTCCCGCTCGGCGATTCGCGCCTCTTCGAGGGCCCTCGCCCGCTCATCCGCCTTGCGTCTTCCCTGCGCGATGGCCTCGCGCAGCGCGGCCAGTTCGGCCTGCCTGTCGAGGGCGGCCTCCGCGACCGCCATCAGCGTCTCGAAATCCTGCGTCGGGTCGTGGGGCACGCCAGATGCCGCGAGTGCACCCGCAAGCCGCCCGCGGGCAGCCTCGCCGTCGGCCTTCGCCTCCGCCAGATCACGCTCGGCCTCATCGACGTTGGCAATGGCCTCCAGCGCCTTTGCCCGGCGCGCCAGCCAGGCTTCGAGCGCAGCCGGCGCCATGTCGGCCGGAAGCGAGGGCGCGAGGGCGTGGATCGCCTTTGCCATCCGTTCCTTCGCGGCGGCAAGGGCCGCTCGCGCCTTCGCGGCCTGCTCCCCGGCCTGCCCGAGATCGACCTCGACGAGTGCGAGTGCGCGCTCCGCCTGCCGCTGCTGCGCCAGTTCCGATGCGTGGGACAGCCGGGCGTCCGCGATCCGATCGTCCTGCCGCATCGCCTCTTCGAACGCGTCGGCAGTGGCGGCATCGAGCGCGGTGCGGTGGGCCGTCCAGGCCTCGTCGCGGCCAAGGCGAATGCGGCGGGCTTCGTCCTCGCCGGCGAGCCCCGCAGACCGGCCGATGACGTCGATTTCCGCCCGGAGCCTCGCCGCGTCGGCGCGGCGACGTTCCAGTTCCTCCTCGCGACGCGAGAGGTCGCGCTGCGCATCCTCGATGCCCGCCCGCCAGCGATCGATCTCGCCGCCATCCGGCACGATCATCTCCAGCAGCGCCTCGGGCTCGCCGTGCCAGGGCCTCAGCGCCCGCAGCGCCTCGTCGCGCGCCGCGAGTCGGTTCGCCCTCGCCCGATCCGCGAGGCGGCGGCGCGCGGCGTGGTCGTCGGCACGAAGCGTCGCCACCGTCGCCCGCAGCGCGGCGTCGCGGGCGACGGCGTCCTTGGC
>JAEZMP010000090.1 GCA_023442215.1 Pseudomonadota bacterium | reverse complement strand
GCGGTGATCATGAAGCTCGGCCGCAACCTGCCCAAGGTCCGCCGCGCGCTGATGCGGGTCGGCAAGCTCGAACGCGCGCTCTATGTGGAGCGTGGCACCATGGCCGATGGCGCCAGCCGCCGGCTCGTCGACCAGCCGGACGAGGGCGCGCCCTACTTTTCCCTCGTGCTGGTTCCGGGCTGGGAGGGGCGGCCATGACGTCGCAGACTTCCGGCTCCGATCTGCCGCCGCAGGCGGGCGGCCGGCTCGACGTGATCGGCCTCGGCCCGGGCGACGCCGCGCTGGTGACACCGGCGACGAGCGCCGTGGTCGCCGATGCCGAGATCTTCCTCGGCTACGGACCCTATCTCGACCGGCTGACGCTGGCGCCCGGCCAGCGCCGCGAGGCCTCCGACAATCGCGAGGAGCTGGACCGCGCCGAAGCGGCGCTGCGGCTCGCGGCCGAGGGTCGGCGGGTGGCGGTGGTGTCCGGCGGCGATCCGGGCGTGTTCGCCATGGCGGCCGCGGTCTGCGAGGCCGTCGAAGCCGGGCCGGCGGGCTGGCGCCAGATCGAGATCGCGGTTCATCCCGGCATCACCGCGGCGCTAGCGGTGGCGGCCCGGGCCGGCGCGCCGCTCGGTCACGATTTCTGCGTGATCTCGCTCTCCGATAACTTGAAGCCGTGGTCGCTCGTCGAAGCGCGGCTCAAGGCGGCCGCCGAAGCCGGCTTCGCCATGGCTTTGTACAATCCGATCTCCCGGGCGCGGCCGTGGCAGCTCGGCGCCGCCTTCGAGGCGTTGGGAAGCGTGCTGCCCGCAGACGTGCCGGTGATCTTCGGCCGCGCGCTGTCGCGCCCCGGCGAACGGCTCTCCGTCAGCCGCATCGCCGAAGCAACCGCGGCCGCCGAGGCGTTCGGCGCGGACATGGCGACGCTCGTCATCGTCGGCAGCCGCGAGACGCGGGTGATCGCGCGGCCCGGCCGGCCGCCGCTGGTCTACAGCCCGCGTTCCGTGACGACGGCACGGGAGGCCGCCTCATGAGTGCCGCCGCGGTCGATCCAGGCGAGCGCCGCCGCCACGTCGGCGGCGGTCTCGGCCGGCGGCAGCGTCGGGCGTCCGATCAGGAACACCTCGATCCCGAGGGCGCGTGCCGCCGCGATCTTGCCGTAGGTCGCCTCTCCGCCGCTGTTCTTGGCGACGATGGCGTCGATGCCATGGGTCTCGAACAGCGCGCGGTCGTCTTCCTCCCGGAACGGCCCACGGCCGAGCACGTACCTGGCGCGCGGCACCGCGAGCGGCGGCTCCACCGGATCGACGCTGCGGATGAGATAGGCGTGCTGTGGCGCATCCTCGAACGGGCCGAGTTCCTGCCGGCCGAGCGCCAGGAACGCCCGGCGCGGCCGGTTGCCGAGCACGTCGACGGCCGCGGCGACGGAGGAAACCGGCCGCCAGCGGTCGCCGGGAACCATGGTCCACGCCGGCCGTTCCAGCCTGAGCAGCGGCACGCGGGCAAGCCGGGCAGCCTCCACCGCGTTGGCGGAGATGCGCGCGGCGAACGGATGCGTGGCGTCGATCAGCCGGTCGATGCCGTGCTCGGTCAGATAGGACGCGAGGCCCTCGACGCCGCCGAACCCGCCGGTCCGCACCGGCACCGGCTGGGCAAGCGGGGCGACGGTCCGTCCGGCGAGCGAGAGCGTCGCCGCGATATCCGGGCGTGCCGCCAGCTGCGCCGCCAGCTGGCGCGCTTCGGTGGTGCCCCCGAGTACGAGGAGGCGTGCGATGCCCGCTGACGTCGACACGATGATGGGGCCTTCCGGTTCGATGGTGTCTTCCGGCTCTCCGCAGGCCGAACCCCGGCCGCCGGGCACGGCGGACAATGCCGCGCCGATGCGGTGGCTGTCCATCGTCGGCATCGGCGAGGATGGTGCCGCCGGGCTTTCGCCGGCCGCCCGCGCGCTCGTCGAAGGCGCGGAGGTCGTGTTCGGCGGCCGTCGGCATCTGGCGCTCGCCGCCGATCTGGTGCGTGGCGAGGCGCGGCCGTGGCCGAGCCCGTTCACCGGCGCCATCGAGGCGGTCGCCGCCTGCCGGGGCCGCCATGTCGCGGTGCTCGCCTCGGGCGATCCCTTCTTCTATGGCGTCGGCGCGAGCCTGATGCGCGTGGTGTCTCCCGCCGAAATCGCCGTCGTGCCGGCCCCCTCGGCGGCAAGCCTCGCCGCCGCAAGGCTCGGCTGGCCGCTGCATGACGTCACGGTCGTCTCCGTCCATGGCCGCGATCCGGATCTGATCCGCCCGCACCTTCACCCCGGCCGGCGCGTGATCGCGCTCACCTCCGACGGCACCGGGCCGGTGCGGCTTGCAGCGCTCCTGACCGAGACCGGGTTCGGCCCGTCGCGGCTGATGGTGCTCGAAGCACTCGGTGGTCCGCGCGAGCGGGTGCGCACTTCGACCGCCGAGGCCTTCGATCTCGACGGCGTCGACGATCTCAACGTGGTGGCGGTCGAGCCTGAGGCGCTGCCCGGCGCCCGCATTCTTGGCCGCGCGCCCGGCCTTCCCGATCGCCTGTTCGAGCACGACGGGCAAATGACGAAGCGCGAGATTCGCGCCGTCACGCTCTCGGCGCTGTCGCCCCGCCGCGGCGAGCGGCTGTGGGATATCGGCGCCGGGGCCGGGTCCGTGGCGATCGAATGGATGCTCGCCGACCCCAGCCTTTCGGCGGTCGCGGTCGAAGCCGTGCCGGAGCGCGCCCGGCGCATCGCCCGCAATGCCGCGGCCTTCGGCGTTCCCGGATTGAAGATCGTGACGGGCGAAGCCCCCGAGGCGCTTGCGGGACTGGAGCCGCCGGATGCGGTCTTCATCGGCGGCGGTGCCAGCGAGCCCGGCGTGATCGAGGCGGCCATCGCCGCCCTCGGCCGCGGCGGGCGGCTCGTCGTCAACGCGGTCACGCTCGAGACGGAGGCGCTGCTGATCGGTCTCCACGCCCGGCTTGGCGGCGAACTCGTGCGCCTGTCGGTGACGCGTGCGGTGCCGGTGGGCGGCATGACGGGGTGGCGGCCGGCCATGCCGGTAACGCAATGGAGCTGGGTTGCCGGCTCTGCGACGGGAACGGGCTCGTGAAGAAGACGCGGGACGGAAACAGGGCAGGGCTGGTCGCCGGTGTCGGCGGACGGCGCGGCGTGGCGGCGGCGGATGTCGCGGCGGCGCTGAACGCGGCGCTGAAGCGGGCGAACCGCAGCCTCGCGGCGGTCACGGTGGTCGCGACGCCGGCTGCCAAGGGGCTGGAGCCCGGCATCGTCGAGGCGGCCGCGGCGTTCGGCCTGCCGCTGGTCGCGGTGGCGGATGCGGGCCTGGCGGCGGTGTCGGGCCAGACCATGACGCAGTCGCCGCGGGTGGTGGCGCTGTTCGGCGTGCCTTCGGTGTCGGAAGCCGCGGCCCTCGCGGCGGCCGGCGGCGGCGCACGGCTGCTCGGTCCCAGAATTGCCGTGGGCGGCGCGACGTGCGCGCTGGCGGAAGTCGCCGGGTCGGACGAAGCCGGCGCGGCCGCGTCCGCGCCGGGCGGCAAGGGAGGCGACGCGTGACGGTTCATTTCATCGGCGCGGGCCCCGGCGCGGCGGACCTTCTCACCTTGCGCGGACGCGACATTCTCGCCCGCGTGCCGGTGTGCCTCTATGCGGGCTCCATCGTGCCGCGCGAGATGCTGGCTCATTGCCACCCTGACGCGCGCCTCGTCGATACCGCCCCCATGAGCCTCGACGAGATCGAGGCCGAATATGTCGCCGCTGCACAGAACGGCGAGGACGTCGCCCGGCTCCACTCCGGCGACCTGTCGGTCTATTCGGCCGTCGCCGAACAGATCCGCCGGCTGGAGCGCCATGGCATCCCCTATACGCTCACGCCGGGCGTGCCGGCCTTCGCCGCCGCCGCCTCGGTGCTCGGCCGCGAGCTGACGGTGCCGGAAGTGGCGCAAAGCGTCGTGCTCACGCGGGTCTCGGGGCGGGCTTCCGCGATGCCGCCGGGCGAACGGCTCGCCGATTTCGCCGCGACGGGCGCGACGCTCGCGATCCA
Organism: Pseudomonadota bacterium; assembly: GCA_023442215.1. GTDB lineage: Bacteria > Pseudomonadota > Alphaproteobacteria > Rhizobiales > Segnochrobactraceae > Pseudoxanthobacter. The sequence goes on along the minus strand of JAEZMP010000090.1, from coordinate 3,307 downwards.
TCTCGCCATCCACGCGCTCGACCGCGTGGTTGCCGACTTGGTGCCTGTGCTCGGGCCCGACTGCCCCGTGGCCGTGGTCGTGCGCGCCACCTGGCCGGAGGAGCGTGTGCTGCGCGGCACGCTCGGCGACATCGCCGCGCGGCTCGCCGCCGAGCCGGCCGAGCGCACCGCGTTGATCATGGTGGGCAAGGCGCTCGGCGCGTCGGGCTTCCGCGACAGCGCGCTCTACGATCCGGATTATCGCCGTCGCTTCCGCGGCGGGGAGAGACCGTCATGACGAACCCGCTCGAGGCGGGGTGCGCTCAAGCCGCTGAAGCCGGAACGGTCTTCCGTCGAACCTATGATCCCAGCCGGCCGGGAAGCGTTCTAGCGGCCTGCGGCACGAAACGGCGCCCGGCCGATCAGCGAGCCGGCCCGGTCGAACACCACCACCTCGACGGCAATCGGCAACCCGGCGACGGTCGCCTCCGCGGTCGTGCGGGCTGCCTCGGCAATGGCGTCGGCGACCGCGATGCCCTCGGCGGCGGCATGGCCGAACGCCTCCAGGACGGTGTTGGCGCCGGTGATGCGGTTCGCCAGCGCCGGGGAGCCTCCTGCGGCTGTTGCCGCCGTCGCGAGCGCGGCGAGGTCCGCCTCGCCGCGTTTCGAATGCAGGTCGAGCCGGCCCTGTGCCAGCTTGGTGATCTTGGCCGGCCCGCCCGCGATGGAGAGCCGCGGCACCGGATGGGTCTTGAGATATTTGAGCAGGCCGCCGACGAAATCGCCCATGTCGATCAGGGCGATGTCGTCGAAGCCGTAAAGCGCCCGGACCGCCGCCTCGGAGGTCGAGCCCGTGCTGCCGGCGATGTGGTCGAGCCCCGCGGCCCGGGCGACATCGACGCCGCGATGGATCGAGTGGATCCACGCTGCGCAGGAATAGGGCACCACGATGCCGGTGGTGCCGAGCACCGACAGCCCGCCGACGATGCCGAGACGGCCGTTCAGCGTGTTCTCGGCGAGGCGTTCGCCGTCGAGGATGGAGATTTCCACGTCCGCGTCCGCCGCGACCGCGAAGGCCGCGGCCACCTCGCCGATTGCTGTGCGCATCATCGCGCGGGGAACCGGGTTGATCGCCGGCTCGCCGGGCGGGATCGGCAGCCCCGCGCGGGTGACGGTGCCGACACCGGCGCCGGCCGCGAAGCGCACGCCCGCCCCCTCCGGCCCGCGCCTGACGGAGGAGACCACGACGGCGCCGTGGGTGACGTCCGGATCGTCGCCGGCATCCTTCACCACCGCCGCGACCGCGCGGCCGTCGGGCTCGAAGTGGTGAAAGGCGAGCGCGAACGCCACCTCGCGTCCTCCGGGCAGAGTGATGGTCACGGGATCGGGAAAGGTGCCGGTGGCCAGCGCGGCGAAGGCGGCCTTGGTGGCCGCCGTCGCGCAGGAACCGGTCGTCCAGCCCGGCCGGAGCGCCCGGCCGGAGCCATCACCGCCCGTCGCGCCACGCGGGTTGCCGTTCCCGCCCTCAATCGGGGCCGGCCGGTCGCGGTTCGCAGGGACACCGGTTTGCGTCATGGCGTATTAGATAGCGTGCGGAGGCGGCGATGAACACGGCCGCCGCGAAGAAGCCGCGCGCCCGGGGGCGCCGTGAGCAAGCGGCATCAGGCGTGCCGGATGCCGAACCTGTGGATAGCTGCATTTTGGACACCAGGGATGCGATCGCGACCTTGCTGGGCGGCCTGCCTGTATTCAAGCCGGGGGACGTCTGGCTCGTCGGTGCGGGTCCGGGCGATCCACGCCACCTGACGCTGGAAGCGGTTGCAGCGCTCGCATCCGCCGATGCCGTGGTTCACGACGCCCTCGTCGATCCGCGGGTGCTGTCGCTCGCCCGTCCGGAGGCGGAGCGCGTTTTCGCGGGCAAGCGGGGCGGCAAGCCGTCCGCGGTCCAGGCCGACATCGCCGCGCACCTCGTTGAGCTCGCGCGTGCCGGCAGGCGCGTGGTCCGGCTCAAGGGCGGCGATCCGTTCATGTTCGGCCGTGGCGGCGAGGAGGTGGAAACCCTGCTCGCGCACGGCATCGCCTGCCGCATCGTGCCGGGGGTGACATCGGGGCTGGCCGGGCTTGCCGCCGCGGGCATTCCGGCAACGATGCGCGGCGTCAACCAGGCGGTGGTGCTCGCGACCGGCCACGGTGGCATCGGCCAGGAAGCGCCGGACTGGGGCGCGATCGCGGCGACGGGCCTGCCGGTGGTGCTCTACATGGCGATGAAGAACCTGCCGGAGATCGTTGCGGCGCTGATCGCCGGCGGTCGTCCGGCGGAAACACCGGCAGCGGTGATCGCTGCCGTCGCGACACCGGCCGAGCGGGTGCTCGTCTCCACGCTCGACCGCATCGTCCCCGATGCGCTGGAGGCTGGCATGGAGCCACCGGCCATCGTGGCGATCGGCGATATCGTCGCCCTGCGCGAGCGGCTGGCGGCGGGCCTGCTGCCGTTCCGCCTCGCCGGCGACGACACGGCGGAGGAAGCGGCATCGTGAACGCCATGGGTCTTCCGGTTCCCGGCCTCGTCGTGGCCGCGCCGCGCTCCGGCAGCGGCAAGACAACGGTGACGCTCGGCCTCCTCGCGGCGCTGAGCCGGCGCGGCCTCAGGGTCGGGGCCTGCAAGGCGGGGCCCGACTATATCGATCCGGCGTTCCATGCTGCGGCCACCGGCCGGCCGGGCGTGAATCTCGACAGCTGGGCGATGACGGCTCCGCTGCTCGATGGCCTCGCGGCGGGAGCCGGCGAGGGCGTCGATCTCCTGATCTGCGAAGGGCTGATGGGGCTGTTCGACGGCGTCGCCCCCGGCGCGTCCGGCGATGGCTCCACCGCCTCGCTCGCCGCGCGGTTCGGCTGGCCCGTGGTGCTGGTGCTCGATGTCTCCGGGCAATCGCAGTCCGCCGGGGCGGTGGCCAAGGGTTTCGCCACTTTCAGGCCGGACGTCCGGGTGGCGGGTGCCGTCCTCAACCGGGTCGGCAGCGAGCGCCATGTGCGCCTCGCCGGTGCAGGTCTCGCGGCCGCCGGGGTGCCGGTGTTCGGCGCGCTGCCGCGGCAAGCCGGTCTCGCCGTCCCGGAACGCCATCTCGGCCTCGTCCAGGCGGAGGAAGTCGACGGGCTCGACGCCCGTCTCGCCGCGATGGCCGATCTCGTCGAGGCGCATCTCGATCTCGACGCCATCGTCGCGTCCGCCGGGGCGACGGCGCCACTGCCGATAACGGCTCCTGCAGCAGCCGTGGCCCCCCCGGGGCAGCGCATTGCTATTGCCCGCGACCGGGCATTCTCGTTCGTC
>JAEZMP010000565.1 GCA_023442215.1 Pseudomonadota bacterium | reverse complement strand
GACAAGGGCACCGGCAAGGAGCAGCAGATCCGCATCCAGGCTTCCGGCGGTCTGTCGGATGCCGACATCGAGAAGATGGTCAAGGACGCGGAGGCGCACGCCGCCGAGGATAAGAAGCAGCGCGAGCTGGTGGATGCGCGCAACCAGGGCGAGGCTCTGGTGCACTCCACCGAGAAGTCGCTCGCCGAGTTCGGCACCAAGGTCTCGGCGGCCGATCGGTCTGTGGTCGAGGGCGCTCTTGCCGATCTCAAGTCGGAACTGACGGGCGAGGACGTCGAGGCGATCAAGGCCAAGACCAACGCCCTTGCGCAGGCGTCCATGAAGCTCGGCGAGGCGATGTATGCCGCTTCGCAGGGCGGTGAGGGCGCCGACGCCTCCAAGCCGGCCGACGATGTGGTCGATGCCGACTTCGAGGAAGTCAGCGACGACGATCGCAAGAAATCGGCCTGATTACTGCATGGTCCCCCGGTGAACGGCCTCACGGACGTTCGCCGGGCGGGTGAAACAGCGATGCCGCGCGGTGTGACGGACCGCGCGGCATTTCGCAGTCTGAAAACGCCACGTTGAGCGATTTTCGAGCGGAAGCGAATGGCCAAGCGCGACTATTACGAGGTGCTCGGCGTCGGGCGCGATGCGGATGAGAAGACGCTGAAGAGTGCGTTCCGCAAGCTCGCCATGGGATGCCACCCGGATCGCCACCCGGGGGATCCGGAAGCCGAGACGCGGTTCAAGGAACTCAACGAAGCCTACGATGTGCTGAAGGATACCGACAAGCGGGCGGCCTACGACCGCTTCGGCCATGCGGCGTTCGAGCACGGCATGGGGCAGGGCGGGGCCGGGTTCGGCAACGACTTCGCCTCAGCGATGTCCGACATCTTCGACGAGTTCTTCGGCATGAGCGGGCGTCGCGGCGCCGGCGGTGGCCGGGGCGGTCGCGAGCGCGGCGCAGACCTGCGCTACAATCTGGAAATCGGGCTCGAGGAAGCGTTCGCCGGCCGCACCGTCGAAGTGCGGATCCCGGCCTCGATCACCTGCGACGAATGCAGCGGAAGCGGCGCGCGGGCGGGAACCGCGCCCACCACCTGCCGCACCTGCAGCGGCACGGGCCGCGTCCGCGCCGCCCAGGGCTTCTTCACGCTGGAGCGCACCTGCCCGACCTGCCAGGGGCGCGGCGAGACGATCTCCGACCCCTGCCCGAAATGCGGTGGTGCTGGCCGCATCACCGAGGAGCGCTCGCTCTCGGTCAACATCCCCGCCGGCATCGAGGACGGTACACGCATCCGCCTCTCGGGCGAGGGCGAGGCCGGCGCGCGGGGCGGCCCTCCGGGCGACCTCTACATCTTCCTCTCGATCCGGCCGCACGAGTTCTTCCAGCGCGACGGTTCCGACATCTATTGCCGCGTGCCCGTGCCGATGACCACGGCTGCGCTCGGCGGTGAGATCGACGTGCCGACCATTTCCGGCGCCAAGGCCCGGGTCCGCATTCCCGAGGGTACGCAGACCGGCCGGCAGTTCCGCGTCAAGGGCAAGGGCATGCCGGTGATGCGCACGGCCCAGTTCGGCGACATGTATATCCAGGCCGTTGTGGAGACGCCGCGCAACCTGACCCGGCGGCAGCGGGAGATCCTCGAGGAATTCCAGCGCGAGAGCGGAGCCGATCCCCAGACCGACGAGCAGGGCTTCTTCGCAAAGGTGAAGGATTTCTTCGACGGTCTCGGCGGTTAGGGACCGGAGTGCGCGCGGCGGGTCGGCGACCGGCGGTGCTGCAGGCGGCGTCCCGGAGTCGACCTCCCAACAAGAGTTCGGCGGCGCCGAAATTCCGCCATCGAACCTCAATGTTCTTGCGTCACTATGACCGACACCTGCGATTCGCCTGACGATGGGCAATCGCAGGCCTCATGCCGGCTTCACTCGGGGTTTGTCTTGCGCAGTTCCCGAGGCAATGCCGCTTCACACCTTCGCTGGAACTGATTGGCCGGGAAATCTCCATGAAGACTGGTGTCAGCCGTCTCTCGCACAAAGTCGCCGATGAGTTCCGCTTCCTGAAGGCATGGGCGAGCAACCCGCTCACGACCGGGGCGGTCGCTCCTTCGGGCCCGGCGCTGACGAAGGCGATGGCCGCCGCCGTCGAGGTCGACAGGCCCGGCGTGATCCTGGAACTCGGACCCGGCACCGGCGTCATGACGGAGGCGATGCTCGCCCGGGGGATCCCTGAGAGCCGCATCGTCATGCTTGAGTACAGCCGGGACTTCTGCAAGCTCCTGCGCGAGCGTTTCCCCGAGGCGACCGTGATCGAGGGTGACGCGTACGCCGTCAAGACGACGCTCGAGAATCCGCCGAACGGGTCGATCGCCTCCGTCATCTCCAGCCTGCCGCTGTTCACCCGTCCGCCTGCCGCCAGACAGGGTCTGATCGCCGACTGCATGGATCTGCTCGTGCCGGGCGCACCGTTCATCCAGTTCTCCTATGCGCTGGTGCCGCCGGTGCCGGCCGAGCGCGGCGGTCGCTTCACCGTCTCGCCGAGCCCGTGGATTCTGCGGAACGTGCCGCCCGCGCGGGTCTGGACCTACCGCGGCGTCTGAGTTCGCGCGGCGTCCGGCCCTGCGGGGCTTGAGCGCTGTCCGCGTGACGTAGCGCCATCCGGCCGCCTGGGCTCAGGCCGGATGGCTGCGAAGATCTGCCCTGCGAAGATAATGTGTGCGGCCGTCGGTGCTTTCGACTTGCGATCGCCTCCCTCGCGCGTCGTATGCTGTGGGGGACCTGCGGCGAACGACTTGCAGCAGGCGTTTGCCGGCCTACATAGAGGCGGAAAACCGGCTGCTCCGGCCGGATAACCTGTCAGCCGCCACGAGACGGCCCTCTCCGCTTCGTGCCGCTCACCCCTCCAGGCGTTTTCCCGACGCAGACCGGATTCCGCGGCGGAAGGCGCTCCAGACGAGTGCTGTCCCACATGATGTCATCCACCCCCCAGACCGCCGATCGCATTCCCCAATGGCATGGCACGACCATCGTGACAGTCCGCAAGGGCGGCGAAGTGGTCATCGCCGGCGACGGCCAGGTCAGCCTTGGCCAGACCGTGATCAAGGCGACGGCGCGCAAGGTGCGCCCGCTGTCGAAAGGCGACGTCATCGCCGGGTTCGCGGGCGCGACTGCCGACGCGTTCACCTTGCTTGAACGCCTGGAAGCGAAGCTCGAGCAATATCCCGGTCAGTTGCTGCGCGCCTGCGTGGAACTCGCCAAGGACTGGCGCACCGACCGCTATCTGCGCCAGCTCGAGGCGATGATGATCGTGGCCGACAAGACGTCCACCCTGGTCCTCACCGGCACCGGAGATGTGCTCGAACCCGAAGGCGGTGTGATGGGAATCGGCTCGGGCGGGCTCTATGCGCTCGCGGCAGCCCGTGCTCTGGCCGACACCGACCTCGACGCCGAGACGATCGCCCGCCGCGCGATGGCCGTGGCGGCTGAAATCTGCGTCTACACCAACGGCAATGTCGTGGTCGAGAAACTGCAGGCAGCCTGAATACGACCCGCCCGCAGCGCGCGCTTCACAGCAAGGTGCGATGTGGCCGTTCTCGTTCAGGTGCGCCGTCCGGAATATGAAAGGGTCGTCATGACCGATTTGTCCCCCCGCGAGATCGTTTCCGAACTCGATCGCCATATCGTCGGCCAGGCCGATGCCAAGCGCGCCGTTGCCATCGCGTTGCGCAACCGCTGGCGCCGCCTGAAGCTCGACGGCGCGATGCGCGAGGAGGTGCTGCCGAAAAACATCCTGATGATCGGCCCGACCGGCGTCGGCAAGACGGAGATATCTCGTCGTCTTGCGAAGCTCGCCGGAGCGCCCTTCCTGAAGGTCGAGGCCACGAAATTCACCGAAGTCGGCTATGTCGGCCGAGATGTCGAGCAGATCGTGCGCGACCTGCTCGAAGTCGGCATCACGCTCGTGCGTGACGCCCGGCGCAAGGAGGTGCAGGCGAAGGCCCACCTGCAGGCGGAGGAACGGGTGCTCGATGCGCTCGTCGGTCGCTCCGCGAGCCCGGCCACGCGCGATTCCTTCCGCAAGAAACTCCGCGACGGCGAACTCGACGACAAGGAGATCGAGATCGAGGTCACGGCCACACCGCAGATGCCGAGCTTCGACATCCCGGGCGTACCCGGCGGCAGCGTCGGCGTGATGAATCTCGGCGAGATCCTCGGAAAGAGCTTCGGCGGCCAGAAGAAACTGCGCCGCACCACGGTGAAGGAGTCCTACGACGGGCTGATCGCGGAGGAATCGGACAAGCTCCTCGACCAGGATGCCGTGGTGCAGGAGGCCATCCACCTCGTGCAGGAGGAAGGGATCGTCTTCATCGACGAGATCGACAAGATCTGTGCCCGCCAGGGCCGGACAGGCGGCGACGTTTCGCGGGAAGGCGTGCAGCGCGATCTGTTGCCGCTGATCGAGGGCACGTCGGTCAACACCAAGCACGGGACGGTGAAGACGGATCACATCCTGTTCATCGCCTCCGGCGCGTTCCACGTCGCGAGCCCGTCGGATCTGCTGCCGGAACTTCAGGGCCGGCTGCCGATCCGTGTGGAGCTGAAGGCGCTCGACAAGGCCGATTTCCGCCGCATCCTGACCGAGACCGAGGCGAGCCTGATCAAGCAATCCGTCGCCATGCTCGGCACGGAGGGCGTGAAGCTCGAATTCACCGACGAGGCCATCGAGGCTATTGCCGAGATCGCGGTCGGTATCAATGCGACCGTGGAAAATATCGGCGCCCGCAGGCTGCAGACGGTGATCGAGCGTGTCCTCGACGATATCTCGTTCACCGCACCGGATCGCAGCGGCGATACAATCGTCATCGATGGGCCGTTCGTGCGCAACGGTGTCGGTGACCTTGCCAAGAACGCCGATCTCAGCCGGTTCATTCTATGAGGTCATCCCGGCTTGAGCCTGTCCCGTTCAGATCGGACCGATCTGAACGCCAGGGCAGCGCTCCAGCCGGGGTCTTCCCGTCTGGGGGCGACGGGCGGGCGCATTCCGCCGGTCGGTGGTTTGTGGTCGGTGGGCGTTGGGAGGTGTTGCGGTGCGGCGGTTTCGCATCACCGCGCCGTAATCGGGTCTCGATGGGCCGAAGCGCGGTCCGGCACTCCCCGCCGCGTCTTGCCTTTCATTTTGGTCCCGGCCATATGAGCGTCCGGGACCGCCGCCATCTGGCCAGGCCGCGGCCGTCCTGGTTTGATCGGGATGGTGTCATGCTGCCTTTGCAGCCTCTTCAGTCGCTCGACCGGGCGGCGAGCGGGCGTCGTGTGATGCGGTGGAGCGGCGTGCTGACGGCAGCGGCGCTGGCCTCGACCGCCCGCGCTCGTGTTGCGGCGGCGTTCGCGATTGCGCTCCTGCTCGCCATCGCGTGTGCGGCGCCGTTTTCCGCTGCCGCTGCCGGCGTCGTCGTGGTTCCGCCCGGCAACGGCTCCCAGCAGCAGCCGACCGTCGACCGGAATTCGGTCGCGCGCACCCGTGAGACCGGCGGCACGTTCGAAGGCAAGTACCAGCAGATCTACCGCCTGCTCCAAAGCGACCGGGCTCTGATGGCACGCATCAAGAGTGCCGCCCAGCGCTTCGGCATCGATCCGGTGCATATGCTCGGCGCCATCGTGGCCGAGCACACCTTCAACGTCGACGCCATCGATTCCGCCCAAGGCTACTATATCAAGGCGATGGCCTATCTCGGCACGCCGATCCTGTTCCAGTACAAGGGCGTGCCGGTATCCGAGTTCGTCGCCAAGGAGCAGTTCGACCGCTGCCGCCAGTCGAAGGATGATTTCGATCTGTGGGACTGCCGCGAGGAAGTCTGGCGCGACGTTTTCCGCGGCAACACCGTCGATGGCATCTCCTATCCCGACGATCGCTTCGGACGTGTGTTCTTCCAGCCGCTCTATGCCGGGCAGACTTTCGGTCTCGGCCAGTTGAGCCCGATCGCAGCCCTGTCGGTGGCCGATATCGTCCACAAGCGCAGCGGGTTGCCGCTGATCGATATGGACCACGCCCCCGAACTCTACAGCACCATCATGGACCCGGCGACGTCGCTGGAATATCTCGCGGCGCTCATCCGACTTTCGATCGATTCATATCGCGACCTTGCCGGCTTCGACATCTCGAAGAATCCCGGGCTGACGGCGACCCTCTACAATGTCGGCGACGCACGCGATCGGGCCCGCAAGCTTGCGGCAACCAACCGCCAGTCCGGCGGGGCGGTCTATCCGCAGGTGAACTATTTCGGCTGGTTCGTGAACGAGAAGGAAGACGACCTTCGCCGTCTTCTCCAGTGATCTGTCCGGGTGCACCGCCCGGTTACCCGGAGCCCGTTCACTCCGATACGCCGTCCCCCGCCGTGTAGAGATTGGTGAGCCGCGCCACCAGGATCGCGACATAGAGCACGCCGACCATCTGTTCCACGATCGCGAACGACTGTGCCTGATGGCTGTAGGGGACGATGTCGCCATAGCCGGTGGTGGTCAGCGTCACGAAACTGAAATAGAGAAAATCGTAAAGCACGACCCCGTTCTCGGCGAGACGCGTGCTGAAGCCGAACGCGGATGGATCGAACTCGTAGATCAGGTCGAACGCCAGGGCCCAGAAAAACGCCATCGCCATATAGACGACGAGTGAGGCGAACAGCTTGTCGAGCGTGATCGCGCCCGCCCTCAGAACGTATTTGAGCGTGCTGTAAATCGCGAAGAGATAAAACAGGCAGAAATAGAGCGTCGCGATTGTCGTGACCTGTGGCACATCGTAGATGCGCATCAGGTCGAGCACGACGGCGACGATGGCGATGACGGCTAGCGGCCACCGCATCCGCCGCGAATTGTGGGCGATGCGGATCGCGAGAAGTACCAGCGTCAGGTCAATCAGCGAGAGCGTGGCGACGCCTGTGTGAAGCTTCTCCAGACTTGGATAGAGCAGCAGGCAGCCGATCATGGCCACCGTCATGCACATATATAGGTGTTCCTGGATGAAGCGGCGGACAACGCTCATGACGGGAAGCCGATTCCCGACCGGGCGTCGGGGTGCGTGTGAAGGGCCGCTCGAGCGCTTTCTTGTCGATCGGATGATTCCATCCGATCGGAAAGCACTCTAGGGGCGGGTTAAGCGAGGCGGCGATGATCTGCCGTCCGCGGGACCACCATATTCGTGTCGGCTGCACCACGCCATCGGGCTCGCGAGCACAGCGGGCGCCGTTCAGTCGAATTGCATTATCGTATGGGAAGAAATCGCCCCGGCCCGGGAATCTGCACCCTCTCCCCGTTACGAACCGCCGATCCGAACGGAAGATGCCTCAATCAGCAACGGTCCCGTTGGAGGTGGCCTGAAGGTCGAAGGCGGCCCCGATCAGAGCCCGGGTATAGTCGCTTTGCGGATTGGCGAACACCTCGGCCGTCGGCCCCTTCTCGACCACCTTGCCGGCCCGCATCACGATGATCTCGTTGGCAAGCGCGCGCACCACCCTCAGGTCGTGGGAGATGAACAGGTAGGCGAGCGAACGTCGGGCCTGGATTTCCCGCAGGAGATCGACGACCTGTGCCTGCACGCTCTTGTCGAGCGCGGAGGTCGGCTCGTCGAGCACGAGGAATCGTGGTTCCAGCACCAACGCCCGGGCGATGGCAATGCGCTGGCGCTGCCCGCCGGAAAACTCGTGCGGGTAGCGAAACCGGGTCTCGGCATCGAGGCCGACCTCGTTCAGGACGGAGACCACGCGGCTGTCGCGTTCCTCATGGGACAGGCCCGGCGCATGGACCTTGAGCCCCTCACCGATGATGTCGGCAACGGACATCCGCGGCGACAGCGAGCCGTAAGGGTCCTGAAACACCACCTGCATGTCGCGCCTGAGCGGCCGCAGGTCGTTCCACGAGCGGCTGTCGATGCGGTTGCCGAGAAAAACGATCGGCCCTTCGGAAGAAATCAGGCGCAGCAGCGCGAAGCCGAGCGTCGTCTTGCCGGAGCCGGACTCGCCGACCACGCCGACCGTTTGTCCCTCGCGCACGACGAGGTCTATGCCGTCGACCGCCTTTACGTGATCGACCGTCCGCCGCAGAAATCCCTGGCGGATCGGGAACCACACCTTGAGCCCGCTCGCCTCTACCACCGCCGGCGCGTTCGGGTTCGCCGTGGGCGGCTCACCCTTGGGCTCCGCCTCGATGAGGTGGCGGGTATAGGGATGCTGCGGGTTGGCGAAGACGTCCGCGACCTTGCCGTGTTCGACGATCTGCCCGTGGGTCATCACGCAGACCCTGTCGGCGACCTTCGACACGATGCCGAGATCGTGGGTGATGAACAGGATCGCCATGCCGAGACGGGATTGCAGGTCCTGCATCAGGGCGAGGATCTGGGCCTGAACGGTGACGTCGAGTGCCGTCGTCGGCTCGTCGGCGATGAGAAGATCGGGTTCGTTGGCGAGCGCCATCGCGATCATCACGCGCTGGCGCTGGCCCCCCGAAAGCTGGTGCGGGTAGGCGTCGAGCCGCTTGGCTGCATCGCGGATACCAACGGCATCGAGCATCTCGAGCGTGTGCGCGCGCGCGGCGCGTTCGCCCAGGCCCTTGTGAACGCGCAGGATCTCTCCGATCTGGCGGGCGATGGTGTGAACCGGGTTCAGCGAGGTCATCGGCTCCTGGAACACCATGGTGATGTCCTTGCCGCGCACCTTGCGGATTTCCCGGTCGTCCGCCGATGTCAGGTCGCGATCCTTGAACAGGATGCGGCCTCCAGCGATGAACGAAGGCGGGCTCGGCACCAGTCGGAGGATCGACTGCGCCGTGACGGATTTGCCCGACCCCGATTCCCCGACCAGCGCCAGCGTCTCGCCCCGCGCGAGATCGAACGAGACATGGTCCACCGCAACGTTCACTGAGCCGTCCTCGCGGCGGAAGTGAACGGAAAGGTCCTGAAGCGAGAGGAGAGGTGTCGTCGTCATCTATCGTCCAGCCTCACGGCCACTCTGGTCGCCGTTGTGCGGTATCCTCGTCGATGAGGCGAAATGGGCGTTAGTTCAATATTGTGTGTCAGCATACATGAAGCAATTCCGAATGGTCCGCCCGGACGATCACATTCCCGCAAAAGGCTCGATCGACAACGCGCAGTCGCGCCGCCAGTTCACCGGAAAGTCTTGCGCGGATCGAACGCATCTCGCACCGCCTCGCCGACGAAGATCAGCAGCGACAGCATGATCGAGATCACGAGGAAGCCGGTGATACCGAGCCAGGGGGCCTGAAGATTGTCCTTGCCTTGGGACAACAGCTCGCCGAGCGAGGGCGAACCGGGCGGCAGGCCGAAACCCAGGAAGTCGAGAGACGTCAGCGTGGTGATCGAGCCGTTGAGGATGAACGGCATGAAGGTCAGCGTCGCCACCATCGCATTCGGCAGCAGGTGGCGGATGATGATGGTGCCGTTGCCGACGCCGAGGGCTCGGGCGGCGTTGACATATTCGTAGTTTCTGGCGCGCAGGAATTCGGCCCTGACCACGCCCACGAGCGACACCCACGAGAACAGCAGCAGGATGCCGAGCAGCACCCAGAAGCTCGGCACCAGCACCGACGACAGGATGAGCAGCAGGTAGAGCGTGGGCACCGAACTCCAGATTTCGATGAAGCGCTGGAACAGAAGGTCGGTCCAGCCGCCGAAATAGCCCTGCACCGCGCCGGCGGCGACGCCGATTACGGAAGACAGGATGCTGAGGACGAGCCCGAACAGCACCGAGATGCGGAAGCCGTAGATCAGGCGCGCGAGCACGTCGCGCCCCTGGTCGTCGGTGCCGAGCCAGTTCCAGTTCCACGCCGTGCAGTTCGGATCGTCGACGCCGCCGGGCATCTGCGAGCAGCGCTCGGCGCGGTCCATCATCCAGGACGGCGGAGCCGGGGCGGGCACCGGAATCTCGTTGTTGACGGTACGGTAGGAGTAGCGGACCGGCGCCCAGACCATCCAGCCGTTGGCGCGGATCTCGTCCTGAATGAAGGGATCGCGATAGTCCGTCACCGCGAGGAACCCGCCGAACGTCGATTCCGGGTAGTCGAACAGCACTGGAAAGAGCGTCTCGCCCTTGTAGGAGACGATGAGCGGCCGGTCGTTTGCGATGACCTCGGCGAACAGAGTGACGACGAACAGCACCAGGAAGATCACGGCCGACCAGTAGCCGCGCTTGTGGGCGCGGAAGATCTGCCAGCGTCGCCGGTTGATCGGCGAGAGGCGGCTGCGGCGCACCGGTGCCGTCGGCGACGACAGAGCGGCGGGGGCGCCCGGCTGCTGCGGGGTGATCGGAAGGGGAGAGGCGCTCATCGGCTCAGACCTCCCGCGTCTCGAAGTCGATGCGGGGATCGACCCAAGTATAGGTCAGGTCCGAGATCAGTCCGAGCACCAGGCCCATCAGCGAGAAGATGTAGAGGGTAGCGAATACCACCGGATAATCGCGGTTCACGACCGATTCGAACCCGAGCAATCCGAGACCGTCGAGATTGAAGATCGTTTCGATCAGGAGCGAGCCGGAGAAGAAGGCACCGATGAAGGCGCCAGGAAAACCGGCGATCACGATCAGCATCGCGTTGCGGAAGACGTGGCCGTAGAGAATGCGCCGCTCGGTCAGGCCCTTCATCCGCGCGGTCGTGACATATTGTTTGCGGATTTCCTCGAGGAACGAGTTCTTGGTGAGGAGCGTGGTGGTGGCGAAGGCCGAAAGCGACATCGCCAGGATGGGCAGCGTCAGGTGCCAGAAATAGTCGGCAATGCGTGCGGGCCATGACAGGCTCGCCCAGTTGTCGGACACGAGGCCGCCGAGCGGGAACCAGTCCAGGAACGAGCCGCCGGCGAACAGCACGATCAAGAGCACGGCAAACAGGAAGCCCGGCACCGCGTAGCCGATGATGATGACCACCGACGTCCAGATATCGAAGCGCGAGCCGTCGCGCACCGCCTTGGCGATGCCGAGCGGGATCGAGATGCCGTAGGAGAGGAGCGTCATCCAGAGCCCCAGCGAGATCGAAACCGGCATCTTCTCGGCGATCAGGTCGAGGACCGAGATGTCGCGGAAGTAGCTGTCGCCGAAATGGAACGTGGCGTAGTTCTTCATCATCAGGAGGAAGCGCTCGAGAGGCGGCTTGTCGAAGCCGAACTGCTTCTCGAGCTTCGCGACGAACGCGGGGTCGAGCCCCTGTGCGCCGCGATATTTCAGGGCGCTGCCACTCGTCGAGCCGGACGATGCGCCCGGCGAACCGGCGAAGTCGCCAGCGCCGCCGCCGACGCGGGCGGAAGTATCGGTGCCGGTCAGCTGCGCTATGACGCGCTCGACCGGACCGCCCGGCGCGAACTGCACCACCACGAAGCTCACAGCCATGATGCCGATCAGGGTCGGGATCATCAGCAGGATGCGGCGCAGGATATAGCCGGTCATCGGCGAAGGCTCCAAGCTGTCATCCGGCCATCGTCTCCACGTTCGGCGAACGGGCGTTCGCGGCGTGCATGCTCAACCACCCTGTCCAGATCCCGTCTTTTCTGCGGTGCTCCACCACGTCAACTCGGGCGGAAATCCGTAGCGCGGCGGCTCTGCCGGGAAGCCGAAGCGGTCCCAGTAGGCGACGAGATAGGTCGCGCGATACCAGTTCGGCACCCACGGCACGATCGCCCTCAGGACACGGTCGAGCGCGCGGGCGGCCGTGGTCATCTCGGCACGGGTCGGTGCAGAGATCATAGTCTCGATAAGGCTGTCGACCACCGGATCGGAGATGCCGGCGAGATTGTTGCTGCCCGGCTGCGCGCCGGCCTTTGAGCCCCACATCGTCCGGATTTCCTCGCCCGGCGTGGCGGAAAGCGAGAAGCGGCGGATGGTGGCGTCGAAATCGTAGTCCCGCACCCGCGACTGGTACTGCACGGGATCGACGACCCGCTCGTTCGCCTCGATGCCGATCAGGCCGAGGTTGCGGATGAACGGCTGCACCACGCGGCTGAGGCTCGGATCGCTGTCGAGGAACTCGATGGTGAAGGGACGCCCGCCGGCGTCGACGAGCTTGCCGGCCTTGTGCGTCCAGCCTGCCTCCGCCATCAGGCTGGCGGCCTGGCGCAGGAGCTTGCGGTCCTGCCCCGAGCCGTCCGAGACGGGCGCCGTCACCGCCGGGCCGAACACCGCCGGGGGAAGGCGGTCGCGGTGGGGTTCCAGCAACGCCAGTTCAGCGGCGTCGGGCTCGCCCTCAGCCATCATGTCGGAGTTCTGGAAGAACGATTGGGTGCGGGTATAGAGCCCGTAGAACAGCGCCTTGTTCGCCCATTCGAAATCGAAGCAGAGGCCGATTGCCTGGCGCACCCGGACATCGGCGAACTGCGGTCGCCGCATGTTGAGGAAGAAGCCCTGGGCGCCTGCAGGCCGTTGGTCGGGCAGCGTCGCGCGCTTGACACGCCCGTCGCGCACCGCGGGGAAATCGTAGCCCGTGGCCCAGTTCCGCGAGATGAACTCTTCGCGGAAGGTAACCTCGCCGGTCTTCAGCGCTTCGAAGGACACCGTCATCTCGCGATAGAACGGAATGCGGATCACGTCGAAATTGCCGAGGCCGCGGGATGCCGGCAGATCGCGGCCCCACCAGTCCGTCACGCGCTCGTATTCGATGAAGCGGCCGGCTTCGAGGCGTCCAACCTTGTAGGGACCCGAACCGAGCGGCGGCGACAGCGTCGAGGCGGAGAACTCCCGGCCGGAATAATAGGCTCTTGAGAAGATCGGCAGCTGCGCCACGAACTGCTGCAACTGCCGCGTCTGCCGCCCGGAATAAGTGACGACCACCGCCTTCGGGCCGTCCGCCTCGGCCTTCACCATCTCCCGGATGGTCTCGCTGATTTGCGGATGGCCCTCGCTCTTGAGGATCGTGAGCGAGAACGCGATGTCGTCTGCGGTCAGCGGCGAACCGTCGTGAAAGGTCAGCCCGTCGCGCAGGACGAAGCGGCAGACATTGCCGCTCGCATCGATTTCCACGCTCTCGGCGGCGAGACCGTAGATGGCATCCGGCTCGTCGAGCGCCCGCGTCATCAGGCTTGCGAACACGAGTTCCATCCGTGGCGGCGCGTCGCCTTTGAGCACGAAGGAATTCAGCGTGTTGAAGGTCTGGACATTCTGGTTGTAGCCCCAGGACG
>JAEZMP010000617.1 GCA_023442215.1 Pseudomonadota bacterium | reverse complement strand
CAGACCTGCGTCTGCGCCAACCGCATCTACGCGCAGGCCGGCATCTACGATGCCTTCATCAAGAAGCTGGCATCAGCGGTCGAGACTCTCACGGTCGGCGACGGCTTCGACCCCGACACCGTCCTCGGACCGCTGATCAGCACGCGGGCGAAAGCCAAGCTCGATGACCACATCGCCGATGCCCTGTCGCTCGGCGCCGAGATCGTCACCGGTGGCGAAGGCCATGAACTGGGGGGCACCTTCGTCCGTCCGACGGTGCTGAAGGGCGTGACCCCGGCCATGAAGGTGGCGCGGGAGGAAACGTTCGCGCCGCTCGCCCCCGTGTTCCGTTTCGAGACGGAAGATCAGGTCATCGCCATGGCCAACGATACCGAGTTCGGTCTCGCGGCCTATTTCTATGCCCGCGATATCGGGCAGGTCTGGCGGGTGGCGGAACAGCTCGAATACGGCATGGTCGGCATCAACACGGGTCTGATCTCGACGGAAGTCGCGCCGTTCGGCGGGGTGAAGCAGTCCGGCTTCGGCCGCGAAGGCTCGAAATACGGCCTCGATGACTTCCTGTCGCTGAAATATCTCTGCATGGGCGGCATCCGCTGAGCGGTCCTCAGCTCTTAGCGCGAGTTACGCCTGCCATCCTCGCCGGCCGGACCATCCGGCCGGCTTTTGCGTGGGGCCGGAACATAAAAGCGGCGCGGCCTGGGAGGCCACGCCGCGCACGCTGCGATCGGGTCGAAACCCGGTTCTGGATCAAATCCGCGAGGCCTCGCCGTTCGCCAGCGCCACCTCGACGATGTAGTGGCCGCGGCCGGTGGTGCGCGAAGGATAGACCTCCGCCATCGCCCCCTCGTGCGGGATCAGCACGCGCTTCATGTCGCCGGATACTTCCTTCAGGATACGGTCGGTCGCGAAGATGATCGTCGTGTAGTTGCCGAAGGACAGCCCGTTCGGGAGGATCTTCGGGTCGTCCGGATCGCCGCCGTGGAAGTTCTCGAATCGGTAGATCAGGTCGCCCGTGTAGACGTAACGATCGTCGCTCGCCGCCTGTCCGTCGTTGCGGATGATGATGTATTGCGAGCCGACGGTATGGCTATCGCGCACCAGACGCACGTCGATGCCCGGCAGCACGTTGTCCTGGTCGCCGTCGATGCCGATCATGCGGCCCTCGCGGGCCAGTTGGACCGCGTAGATGATATCGCCGGGATCGGTCGCGCCCATAAGCCAGCGGAACTTGCGGTCCATAGCCATGACCTCGACCCAGCCCGCGAGTTCGGAACTCTGGATCATGAACTTGGCGTTGGGGAACAGTTCGAGCCCGCCCATGTGGTCGAAATGGGCGTGGGAGAGGATGACGTAGTCGATTTCTTCCGGCGTCACGCCGACTTCGGCAAGGACGTCGCGGGGGCTCGCCCAGTTCGACACGTTGTAGCGCTCGACGAACTCCATGCCGTGCGAGGCCGCATTCAGCCCGCAATCGAGCAGGATGGTATGCTCGCGGCTCTTCAGCAGCGTGTAGGCATAGGGCAGCTTCTCGACGCCCACATTGTGGCGCCCGAAGATTAGCGAACTGGTCGCGGCATCGGGCACGCAGGCAAATTCAAGAATCCAGATCGAATAGTCCGACATGCGTTCCTCCCAGGTCGGTCGTGGTGGGTTCCTGCCGGTGCATGGCGCAGCAGGATCGTTTGAAATCGATGGTCTCGAAGCCCGGCAGCGACCGGGATGCGGCCTCCATGTCCGTCCATGCCGCGCGCAGCGGCGGCAGAGGATCGGGCGCGCCGAGCCTTCCGGCGCGCTCCGCATCGGCAGCCGCGAAAGCGGCCTCCAGCCGCTCGATGGCGCGGCTCAGATGATGGTGGAAGTGAAGGGCGAGCCCGCTCGGCACGAGCCGGGCGTGGTGCTCCCGTGCCTCGGCGAGACGGGCATGGGCCGCCTCCCGGCTCGGCAGGTCGAGCAGGTGGCGCGAGCGGCCGAGTTCGGCCGTGATCAGCAGTCCCGCAAGCCGCGTCGCCGCCTCCTGAGCCGCCTCGAAGGCGGGCTGGGCAGCAAGCACGTAACGGCGCGAGGCTTCGTCGTGACGCAGCGAGGCCATGGCGTTCACACCGCGCGCGGGGCCGCCGAGGCGGTGCGGCCGAGGATCATGTCGGCGGCTTTCTCCGCGATCATCAGCGTCGAAGCGTTGGTGTTCGCGGACGGCATGGACGGCATGATCGAGGCATCGGCCACCCGAAGCCCATCGATGCCATGCACGCGAAGCTCATGGTCCACCACCGTGCCCGGCTGGTCGGCGGGGCCCATCCGTGCCGTGCCGATCATGTGATAGACCGTCGTGCCCTTCTGCCGCGCGAAGGCCAGAAGTTCGTCGTCGCTCTCCAGATCGGGCGTTGGGGAGGTTTCGGCATCCATGTACTTCGCCAGCGGCGATGCCCGGAACAGCCGACGCGCGAGCCTCATGCCGCCAAGCAGGGAACGCCGGTCGGTCTCGTGGGTCAGGTAGTTCGGCTGGATCTGCGGCGGCTCGAACGGATCGCGGCTCTTCACGTGGGCGAAGCCGAGGCTCTCGGGCCGGTCCTGCCAGACCCCGAGCGTCAGACCCGGATGCTTGTCGAGAAGCCCCACCACACCCTCGCGGAAGCTCGCCGGCGCGCAGGCGAACTCGAGATCCGGGCGGTCGAGCGAGGGGTCGGATTTCCAGAAGATATGGACGAGCGACGGACTGATGGCGAGCGGGCTCGGCAGGCCGAGCAGCCACCGCATCACCTGGATCGAGAGCGCCGGACCCTGCACCAGGTTGTTGATCGTCTTGATGCCCTTGATCCGCGAGACCATGCGCACCGCGTAGTGATCGCGCAGGTTGTTGCCGACCCCCTGCAACGCATGGCGGATGTCGATCCCCGCGCGCTGCAGCACGTCGCCCGGTCCGATGCCGGACAGTTGCAGCAGCTTCGGCGTGTTGAGGGCTCCGGCCGCGATAATGACCTCGCGGCGGGCGGAGACGGACTTTCGCACCCCGCCGCGGCCACCTTCGATATAGTCGACGCCCGTGGCGCGCCTACCTTCGAACACGATGCCGGTCGTCTGGCAGTTGGTGCGCACCGAAACGTTGGGGCGCTTCATCGCCTTGGAAAGAAAGGCGCGCGCCGCGCTGATCCGCTTGCCCTTGTGGATGGTTCGCTGGAAGTAGCCGGCGCCGTCCTGTCGTGCGGCGTTGTGGTCTGCGTTGCGCGGAATGCCGACCGCGACCGCCGCTTCGACCAGCGCCTCGCTGACGGGATGGTGCCAGTCGAGATCGGAGATCGGCAACTCTCCCGCCGTGCCGCGATAGCGTTCGTCCGGCGACCCCAGCCGGCGCTCGGAGCGCTTGAAGTAGGGCAGGACATCCGCATACGACCAGCCGGGATTACCGGCGCGCGCCCAGTTATCGTAGTCGACGGCCTGTCCGCGAACGTAGTTCAACCCGTTGATCGAGCTTGAACCGCCGAGTACGCGACCCTGAGGCAGGGAGAAAGAGCGGTTATCGACGCCCGGGCCGGGCTCGGAGACGAAGTTCCACGTCAGGGTCTTGGAGTAGATATTCTTGATGTAGCCCGCGGGGATGTGGATCAGCGGGTTCGTATCCTTCGGGCCCGCCTCCAACACGCACACCGAATGACCGGCGGCGCTGATCCGCTCCGCCAGCACGCATCCCGCGGTTCCGGCACCGACGATGATGTAGTCGAACTGTTCTGTTTGCGCGGCAGACATCACCACTGCCTCCTCCCTTATTCTTCTGTCACCGGCATATCCGTAAACTGATTGTATGACAATCAGTTTTTGTGACGCGATGGCGCGTTCTCGCGGCATGGCTCGTCGTCGATGCAGGGGAGCAGGCATGTCGAAGGGGGTGGAATGTCGGAGGGGCAGGAATGACGGGGCGGGCCGCAAACGAAACGGGGCGGCGCAATGAATGCGCCGCCCCGCTCGAAGCTCTCGCGATGGGGAGGTCAGGCAGCCTGCTTCAGCGACTGCATGTCGATCACGAAGCGGTACTTCACGTCGCTCTTCAGCATGCGGGTATAGGCCGTTTCGATCTCCTGGATCGGAATGATCTCGATGTCGGAGGTGATGCCGTGCTTGCCGCAGAAATCGAGCATCTCCTGGGTTTCGGCGATGCCGCCGATGAGCGAGCCCGAGAAGTTGCGACGTTTCCAGACCAGGCTGAGCACATGGACCGGCAGCGGCTCTTCCGGCACGCCGACCTGAACCAGCGTGCCGTCGCGCTTCACGAGGCCGAGATAGAGATTGATGTCGTGCGTCGCGGCGACGGCGTCGATGATGAGATCGAAGCTCTCCGCGTGCGCGGAAACGGCGTCTGCATCGGTCGAAAGCACCACCTCGTCGGCGCCGAGCCGCTTGCCGTCCTCGACCTTGCTCTTGGAGGTAGTGAACAGCACGACATGGGCACCCATGGCGTGGGCGAGCTTCACCGCCATATGGCCGAGGCCGCCGAGGCCTACCACCCCGACCTTCTTGCCGGGACCGGCGTTCCAGCGTCGGAGCGGCGAGTATGTCGTGATGCCGGCGCAGAGCAGCGGTGCCGCGGCCGCCAGATCAAGATTGTCGGGGACCTTCAGCACAAAGTCCTCCGTCACGACGATATGGTCTGAGTAGCCGCCGAAGGTCATGCCGCCGCTGATCTTGTCGGGGCTGTTGTAGGTGCCGGTGAAGACGTTGTCGCAATATTGCTCGAGACCTTCGCGGCAGCTCGGGCAGGTGCGGCAGGAATCGACCATGCAGCCGACGGCCGCGATGTCGCCGACCTTGAAGCGGGACACCTCACTGCCCACGGCCGAAACCCGGCCGATGATCTCATGGCCCGGCAGGGCCGGGTAGACCGCGTTCTTCCATTCGTTGCGTACGGTGTGCAGGTCGGAGTGGCAGACGCCGCAATAGAGGATTTCGATGGCGACATCTGACGGACCCGGATCGCGGCGTTCGAAGCTGAACGGGGCGAGGGGCGTT
>JAEZMP010000611.1 GCA_023442215.1 Pseudomonadota bacterium | reverse complement strand
GGGTATAGGGGGGCATGTTCTGCCCGTTATAGACGCTGCCGACGACGAGCGGCCGGTCCGGATCGCCCTCGAGGAAGGCGACCACGACCTCCATGCCGACGCGCGGCAGGAACTGCGAGCCCCAGGTCGCGCCGGCGATGGACTGGGCGACGCGGATCCAGCACGAGCTGTTCTCGTCGTTCTTGCCGAGCCGGTCCCAATGGAACTGGACGCGGATGCGGCCGTACTTGTCGCAATAGATCTCGTCGCCCGACGCCCCGACCACGGTCGCGGTCTGGTGGCCGGGAATCAGCGGCCGGCGCGTCACCGGCCTCGGCCTGAACACCGTGGTCGCGGGCAGCGCGGCGAAGTCGTTGGCGTAGGCGACGGTCTCCTCGTGGTTGCCGAGATGCGTGTGGTCGCGGACGCTATGCTCCACCGCCCTCAGCACGTAGGACTTGCCCTGCTCGCCGGAGACCTCGTGCTTGGCCATGGTGAACTTCGCGCCCGGCATGAAGCCCGGATAGGTCGAGGAGCCGCGCGTCACCGCATAGCCCGCCTCGATCGCCTCCATGCGGGTGCGGGAAAGCGTCGTGCCGTCGTCCTTCTTGGTGTAGTCGCCGGGATAGTCATAGACCTCCCAGCTCTTGAAGGCGGAGTTGCTCACCGCCGTCGAGGTGCTGGCCGTCAGATCCGTGGTCGATTGCTCGAAATTGAAGTCGTCGAGCGTCGCCTTGCCGGACTGGAAATGAAAGCCGCTCGACCAGTTCTGCACCGCCTGGGTGAGGGAGCTGTCCGGCGGCGCGTGCTGCACGCTCTTGTCGACGCAATCGGTGTAGCCGCCGACGCTGTCGCTGAGAATGAGCGTGTGCTGGCCGCTCTCGTGCTGGAAATAGAAGTAGATGCCCTCCTCGGCGAGGATGCGCACGAGGAACTCGTAGTCGGTTTCGCGGTACTGGACGCAATAATCGCGGGTCGGATGCGTGCCGGAGAGCCCGACCTTCTTGTAGTCGGTGACGCCGCCGTCGGAGAGCAGCGTGTCGGCGATCTGCACGACGGACTGGTTCTGGAAGATGCGGCAGTCGGCAGTGCGGGTCAGCAGCCACAGCTTCGGCCGCAGCACCACGCGATAGCGCCGCATGCCGTTGACCATCTGGTCGCCGGCCGCGAAGTAGGTGACGATCCCGTTGATGGCCCGCGCGTCGCTTCCCGGTCGCGCGATGCTGACCGTCACGGACTTGCCGATCAGCTGGTCGGCGGTGATGCCGGTGTTCGTCGAGGCCATATCGACCGCGAACTCGAACAGCTCGGACAGGGCTTCCCGCCCCTTCACGTCCATCCCGATCAGCACGTCGCCGCCGAGCGGCGTCGTGAGCGTGATGAGCCGGCCGGTCTGGACAGGGGCTGCCGTGGCGTTCATGGGGCCATCCCTCCACCCGGGCGATGGGCCACCAAGCAGCACGTCCCCCGGAAAATCGGACAGCCAGGGAGCCTGACGGCCACCCGGCCCGAAAAAATGCCGGCGCGCGGCAAGCGCGCACCGGCACGACGGCGAAAGGCTTACGAGCTCTTGGTGGTGGCCATGTCGTAAGACACGGTGACCGGCGAGCCGGCCTTGTTCTTGTCGTCGTAGGGGACGAACTTGAACTCGAGCTTGGTGAAGCTGATCGAGACCGACTCCGTCGGACGGTCGCCGCTCGACGACACCGAATAGGACGAGATCAGCGCGTTGGTCAGCGTGTAGGTCGCATAGGTCACGCCCGGGCTGCCGGTGGTGACGAGGTCGATCTTCACGGTCTTGCCGGTGTTGCCGGTGCAGGCCTCGGTGAACAGCTTCGGCGACGCGGCGTCGAACATCTTCACGATCGACACTTCGCTGACCGAGGGCTCGGACGCCTCGCGGTTGTTGGCCGAGCCGGAGACCGTGGCGATGCCGCGGCCGACGCCCCAGGACATCGACAGCACGTCGATCCACTTCTTGTGGTCCTGCTGGGTGGCTTCGCCCGGAATGCCGTCGTAGTTCAGATAAACAGCCATGACTTACTCCATCGTTTAGAACTTGAGGTTCTCGTTAGAGGCCAGCGAAAAGAGGTGCCCGTTCTACGCCGGTCGCATATCTTTCGTTTCGACGAAATGCGATGCAATGTTAATTTCTGCAATGATTTCGTGAAGCTTTTCCTTGACAGACTGCCACGGCACGACCCCCATGAACACGTGGAACAGATTGAGGTCGTTGATGACAGACCGCGCGAAGAGATAGACCATCACCTTCTCGCGATCACTCGCACCTTTGAACGTGCCCTTGTAGTAGCGGAGCGTCGCGGTCTTCTTGGCCGTATCGCTGTAGACGAGCGAATTGGTTCCCCTGTCGACCGTCGCTCCACCCATATGCTTCAGCTTGTCCTCGTTGCTCACACGCCCGATCGTCGTCGTGTAAGTCGTCACGAACCCGGCATCCTTGAGCAGGGCGACCGCCTTGTCCGGGATATCCATGTTTTCGTTGAAGAGCTTGTTCTTGTTGTGGATCGCGGTCGATTTCCACACCGAATTCACGATCACGCTGCACGCGGAAAAGACCGACAGAATTTCCTTGAAGGAGCCGGAATTGTTCGTCGCGAACAGAACCTTCGTGATCGTGTCGATCATCGAGTCCTTGACGAGGGTGATGTACGTATCGGCTTTCGCGAGCGCGAAGTCGAACGCCATCTGCGCATCGGTGGTTTCCTTGAAGCTGTCCGCGACATCCTGCTTCTGGTTCTTCAGGATCTGCATCGCCGAAGACTGGGCCGCCCCGGGCAAGCGCGCGGTGCCGGAGAAATATGAGTCGGGCTCATTGAACCCGACCGACCGGAACAGGTTGGTGAACGTCCTGCCGACACCCGTTCCGCCCGCGAGGGAGGCCTCGATGCCCGCCCGCATGTAATAGGCGACGATCAGCAAGGCGAGGTTCTTGGCCTTGTCGTCATCGGAAGCGGTGCCGCGGACGAACAAGGGCCGCCCGGAAAACTCCGGCGCAGCCGACATCATGTTGTAGAATTCGTCGTACCGGCCCAGAAGGTCGTCGAAGGAATCGAGGATCTTCGAGTTCACGACCGTAACGATGAGTTGCCCGGAGAGCTTTACGGCCTCGGAGAACTTATCGATATAGGAGTTGATGGTGTCGCTTTCACCCTCAAGACAAATCTCGATGTCGTTCTTCGCCTTGATGATCGCTTCGTCGCGAACCTTGAAGCAGATGTCGTCAAAAATCCGGTTGTTGAGAACCTGATTCTGCGTCATCGGGTTGATGACGCGGCTGAAGTTGGTGAGGAACGTGGGATCGCCGACGGACGCCTTGGCGTTCTTGTTGTCCCGGCTCGCGAGATAGTTGATCAGAAGCTGGGACGCGGTCAGCTTGCTCGTGCCGAGGGCCGTCCCGACCGAATTCGTCAGCGTGCCGGGCATCTGGCGAATGCCGCCGGACAGCGTCGTCGTCGCCTTCAGCGTCGAATTGTAGCCCGGCTGGTCGCTGACGCCGAGAGCGGCATTCAGCAGCGACTGACCGCTCGAACCCGCGCCCGAGAGCAGCTTTCCGAGCCCGCCCTGTGCGGCGCTCGCCAGCACCGGACCGACGAAGGGAACCATGCTCAGCCCCGTCGCCAGGGTGATGTCGAGCATCGTCGCCCAGATCGGGGTCGACGGCTCCGGCGTCAGGCTCTTGGTCACGCTCGCCAGCGCGGACGAGATCTTGGTGTGATTGCAGCGCTCGAAAAGCTGATGCACCGACTGGGCGTAGGAAGAGGTAACGCTCTTGTCGCTGACGTTCAGCTTGTCAGCGAGGTTCCTGATCCCCATCCTCATCTTGGCGTAGGTGACCGCGTTGCTTCCGAGGAGAAGATTCAGCGCAAACGCCATGAAGATGGTTTTTTCTTTCGCCATCTTCGAGGTCAGGGGCCCGATGTCCGATTTGATCGTCGGATTTTCGAGAGCGACCGACTTCAGCGCAATCTGCTGGTTGCCCCGCGAAATGGCCTCCACAGCCGCTTCAAGATCTTTAATCGTCGTCATTTTGGGCCCCAAGCGATCTTTTCGCAAAAAGACATGGCACTCAATTCAAGCACCACGTCCTTTTCCTATCTTACTCAGAAAGACACCGAATGACGTCACGAGGACTTCGTGGTCGCCATGTCGTAGGACACGGTGACGGGCGAGCCGGCCTTGTTCTTGTCGTCGTAGGGGGTGAACTTGAACTCGAGCTTGGTGAAGCTGATCGAGATCGACTCGGTCGGGCGATCGCCGCTCGACGACACCGAGTAGGACGAGATCAGCGCGTTGGTCAGCGTGTAGGTCGCATAGGTCACGCCCGGGCTGCCGGTGGTGACGAGATCGATCTTCACCGTCTTGCCGGTGTTGCCGGTGCAGGAT
>JAEZMP010000527.1 GCA_023442215.1 Pseudomonadota bacterium | reverse complement strand
GATGCTGGCGGCGGTGCTCGGCGGCGGCATGGCCTCCCGGCTGTTCCAGGAAATCCGGGAGCGCCGCGGGCTTTGCTACTCCATCTACGGCTTTCACTGGGGCTTCTCGGACACCGGCCTGATCGGCTTCCATGCCGCGACCGGCGGCGGCGAGCTCGGCGAACTCGCCGGGGTGCTGGTCGAGGAACTCGCCCGGTCGATCGACGACATCGGCGAGGCTGAGCTCGCCCGCGCCAAGGCCCAGATGCGGGCTTCGCTGCTGATGGCCCAGGAAAGCGCGGCGTCCCGTGCCAGCCAGCTCGCGCGGCAGATCCTCATCCATCGCCGGCCGCTGCCGGTGCGCGAGATCGTCGCCAAGATCGATGCCGTCGATGTGCGCGATCTGCGCCGCCTTGCCGGGGAGATCTTCACCGGTTCCGCGCCGACCTTGAGCGCCATCGGCCCGGTGGAGGGCCTCGACCCGGTGGAGGCGCTGGTGGAGCGTCTCGGTGCGCGTCAGCACGCGCATCACGTCCCGGCGTGAACGGGCCGGGGGCAGCCTTGTTCCTCCGGGCGGCCTCGGCCCTCGAAGTCGACCAGACGGTTCGCGGCCGCGCCGTGTATCTGCGGCCGCCGATGGCGACCGATTTCGCCGAGTGGGCGGCCCTGCGCCAGGAAAGCCGCGCCTTCCTGGTGCCGTGGGAGCCGATCTGGCCCGTCGACGACCTCTCTCGCTCCGCCTTCCGCCGCCGCATCCGCCGCTATCACCGCGACATGCGCGAGGATGCGGGCTATCCGTTCTTCGTCTTCCGGCAGGCGGACCACGTTCTCGTGGGCGGGCTCTCCTTCTCCTATGTCCGCCGCGGGGTGACGCAGGCCTGCTCGCTCGGCTACTGGATCGGCGAGCGCCATGCCCGCCGCGGCTACATGAGCGATGCTGTCGGCGCGGTGCTGACGTTCGCGTTCGGCTCGCTCCGGCTCCATCGCGTCGAAGCCGCCTGCCTGCCGCACAACGCGGCCTCCATCGGCCTTCTCGAAAAAGTCGGATTCCAGCGTGAGGGATATGCGCGGCGCTATCTCTGCATCAACGGCAGTTGGCAGGATCACCTGCTTTATGCCGTCGTTGCCGACGATCCGTTGCCGCTCCAGCGATGAATGTCCCGGGGCCGCGATCCGGTGCCGGGCGCTCGTCGCATTTCGGCTTCGGAGGCGTTGCGGCTGCCTGCCATGGCGGCTAGAGCATATCCCGTCCGGACCGTGGCGATCCGGGCGGCCAGGATAGGCTCAAGGGATTGAATCGGGGGCGTTTATTTTCGACCGGATCGTCGCGTCCGATCGGGAATTTCCCAGGTTCTTGAATTTGCGGCGATTTCCTCAGGTGCGGTGCCGCTGCCTGATGGAACGATGCCCGGGCGGGTGAAGCCGGGGTGGTTTCGGTGTCGAGCGGGGGGATCCCGTCTCCCCGATCCGAAGCGCTTCGGGCTGCGGCACCCGGGTTTGAAGAAAGGTCCTCGCGCGTGCTTCATCGCATCCTGTTTCTCCTCGTGGCACTCACCGGCATGGTTGTCGGGTTCGAGGCGCGCGCGGTCGATGCGGTGACGATCCCGATCGATGCCGAGGCGGTGAACCTCGCCGCGAGCGTCACCTATCTGCCGGGGCCCGCCGATCGCGTCGCGGTGCCGACGGCGCCGGGTCCGGACGGCATCGTGCGGCGCATCGAGGTGCGCTCGGTCGATGGCAAACCGGCCCATTGGGCCGTGATCGCGCTCTCCAACACCTCGGACCAGCAGATCGACCGCCTGCTCACAGTACCGTTCTACAATCCGGCGATGACGGGGCTGCTCTGGCCCGATCTCGGCGAGCGCCACATCACAGCGATCACGCCCAGCCAGGGCTTCGCGCCGGAGCGCATCCCGAGCAACGACGCCGACGTCTTCCAGATCACCCTCGATCCGGGCACGGTGGTCACGCTGGTGTTCGAGATCACCACGCCGCAATTGCCGCGGCTCACCCTGTGGCAGCCAGATGCCTATACTGCCTCCGTCAACGCCTACTCGCTGTTCAAGGGCATCGTCCTCGGAATCTCCGGCCTGCTGGCCCTCGTTCTCACCATCGTGTTCGTGGTCAAGGGCACGGCGATGTTCCCGGCCACGGCCGCGCTGGCCTGGGCGGTTCTCTATTACATCTCGGTCGATTTCTATTTCATCGATGAGATTCTGAACGTCAATCTCTCGGAAAGCCATCTCTACAGGGCGTCCGGCGAGGTCTTCCTGTCGTTCTCGCTGTTCGTGTTCCTGTACGCCTACCTCAACCTCGGGCGGTGGCATATCCGCTACAGCCACGCGGCCATCGGACTCGTCGTGCTGCTGCTCGGGCTCTTCGGCGTTGCGGTGGTCGATGCGCAGCTCGCCGCTGGCATCGCGCGACTGGCGCTCGCCGCCATCGGCGTGTTCGGCTTCATCCTCATCCTCTACCTGTCGTTCAGGGGCTACGACCGCGCCGTCATGCTGATCCCGACCTGGGCGCTGCTGCTCGCCTGGATGGCGGGGGCGGGCATGACGCTGACCGGCGTGATCGACAACACCATCGCCCAGCCGGCCCTGTCCGGCGGCCTGGTGCTGATCGTGCTCCTGATCGGCTTTACTGTGATGCAGCACGCCTTCGCTGGCGGCAGTGTGGTGCAGCAGGAGGTCGGCGACGTCGAGCGCGCGGCGCTCGCGCTCACCGGCTGCGGCGATCCGGTCTGGGACTGGGACGTCGCCCGCGACGTGATCTACACCGGTGCCGCGGCGGAGGACATGCTGGGGCTCGATCCGGGCGCATTGCAGGGCGCCGCGCTCGAATGGCTCTCGGTGCTCCACCCGCAGGATGCCGACCGCTTCCGCCTGGTGCTCGACGCGGTGGTCGAGCAGCGCCGCGGCCGCATCTTCGAGGTGTTCCGGCTGCGCGGTGCCGACGGCCGGTTTTCATGGTTCCAGTTGCGGGCGCGGCCGGTGGTCGGTGCCGATGGCGAAGTCATCCGCTGCATCGGCACGCTTCGCGACGTGACCGACACCAAGATCAGCGAGGAGCGGCTGCTGCACGACGCCGTTCGCGATAACCTGACCGGCCTTCCGAACCGCGAGATCTGCCGCGACCGGCTGGATACGGCGCTGGTCCGCGC
>JAEZMP010000526.1 GCA_023442215.1 Pseudomonadota bacterium | reverse complement strand
CGGAACGAGGAGATCATGTTCTCGACCGCCTGCTGGCGCGCCCACTGGGTCGCCTGGTCGCGCTCCTTGGCCGCCTCCTGCTCGCGCCGCTCCACGATGTAGCGGCGGAACACGTCGACCGAGCGCGCCATCTCGCCCATCTCGTCCTTGCGGTCGGTCCCCTCGATCTTGATCGAGGTGTCGTCGGCGGCAAGCGCGTGCATCTTCGCGGCCATCTGGGTGATCGGCCGCGCCGTCTGCCCGGCGACGAGGAAGACCAGCACCAGAACCACGAGGAACGTGATCGAGGAGATCAGGAGCATCATGGTCATGCGCTGGTCGGCCGTGGCCGAATCGGCGGACGTGGCGATCCAGAAGCCGGATCCGTAGACGATCACCGTCGGAATCGCGAAGAGAGCACCAAGCGTGACCACCAGCTTGGTGCGGATGCTCAGATCGACAAATCGCATAGACAAACGCTCCCCAACGGACATCCGGAGATGGCCAAGACAGCTATCCGGGTGCCGTTCCCATTCCGAGACCGAGACAATCGTAAGCACGGCGAACAACGCGGGCAAATGAAATAATCGTCTTATATGTATTCTGAGACGACGCACCACGCTCCGCGCGGATTCAATTAAAGGGATTTCAATAGACTTAAAAGATGTACGACGATCGGCGCCGATTATCACAGGAAATTCCGACATCCAACCGTCATAGATGAGCCGGGTTGAATATCGCCGGCCGCAGCCGGCGGGCCGGACGCGGCGGGGCTTGTTTCACGCACCGGCCGAACCGCCGGAACGGAACGTCGCCAGCCTGGCACCGTCTGCCGTCCTGTTTGCCGGCACG
Source organism: Pseudomonadota bacterium (assembly GCA_023442215.1). Taxonomy (GTDB): domain Bacteria; phylum Pseudomonadota; class Alphaproteobacteria; order Rhizobiales; family Segnochrobactraceae; genus Pseudoxanthobacter. Next base: position 7,040 of record JAEZMP010000526.1, on the reverse strand, counting down.
CTCTTGCGGACAGGATCGCTTCCTATCGCCGGCCCGGCGGCGCGCGTCATTGATCGACCGCATTATTCGCCGGCTTCGCTTGCCGCGCTTCAGCCGTGCTTCGCTTGCCCGGCCACGCCCGGATTTCCCGCCGCGCGGCAGGTTTGCCGGCGCAGCCGCGTGACGGGTGCCGGCGCGCGGGCGCCCGAACCCTTGACAGAACGGCAGCGGCGCTCTTCAAGCATCGCAAAGCATCGTCCACGCCGCGCGCCTGCGCGGCGGAGAGGCGGCGGAGGCGCACGATGACACCCCCAACCCACGAGACCCTGCCGCGAGAGGGGGCCGCCGAGATCGTCGAACGCCTCGGCGGGCGTTCCGTGGTGCTCGTCGGCATGCCTGGCGCCGGCAAGACCACGGTCGGCCGGCGGCTGGGCCAGGTGCTCGGCCTGCCGTTCGTCGATGCCGACCACGAGATCGAGCGCGCGGCCGCGATGACGATCCCCGAGATCTTCGCCCTGCATGGCGAAGCCGCGTTCCGCGACGGCGAGAAGCGGGTGATCGCCCGCCTGCTCGCCGACGGTCCCCGCGTGATCGCGACCGGCGGCGGCGCCTTCATGGCGCCGGAGACGCGCGACGCCATCGCGCGGAACGGACTGTCGGTCTGGCTGAAGGCGGAAGTGGAAACCCTGCTGTCGCGCGTGAAGCGGCGTTCCAACCGGCCGCTGCTGGCCAACGCCGATCCCGAAGGCACGCTGCGCGCGCTGCTCGCCGTGCGCGAGCCGGTGTTCGCGGAAGCCGACATCACCGTGCGCTCGCTCGATATTCCCCACGACGTGGTGGTAAACGCCATCGTCGACGCCGTCAGCGCGCGGCTCGGCGCCGAAGCCGCACGGCCGGCGACGGCAGGCTGATTCCGGCGCCGCCGCAAAGACACGCGAGAGCCTGCCGCAGGCAGGCTTTCCGAGAAAGCCCGAGGACGACCATGACGACCCTGTCCGCGCCGCGTTCCGATGCCGAGGCCACCACCACCGTCGTGGTGCCGCTCGCCGGCAAGGCCTACGACATCCTGATCGGGCCGGGGCTGATCGCCCGGGCGGGGGCGGAGATCGCGGCGCGGTTCCCCGGCGCGCTGACATCCATCGTGACCGACGACACCGTCGCCGGTCACCTCGCCGGCGCCCTCACGGCCTCGCTGGAGGCCGCCGGGCTCGAACCGCAGACCATCGTCGTGCCCGCCGGAGAGAAGACCAAGAGCTTCGCGGTGCTGGAGACGGTGGTCGACGGCCTCATCGCCCAGCGCCGCGAGCGCGGCGACCTGGTGGTGGCGCTCGGCGGCGGCGTGATCGGCGACCTCGCCGGCTTCGCCGCCAGCATCACCCGGCGCGGCATGCGCTTCGTGCAGATCCCGACGAGCCTGCTGGCGCAGGTGGATTCCTCCGTCGGCGGCAAGACCGGCATCAACACCCCGCGCGGCAAGAACCTGGTCGGCACCTTCCACCAGCCGAGCCTCGTGCTTGCCGACACCGACGCGCTGGCGAGCCTTTCGCCGCGCCACCTGCGCGCCGGCTATGCCGAGGTGGCGAAGTACGGCCTGATCGACGACGCGCCGTTCTTCGCCTGGCTGGAGCGGAACCACGGCGAGGTGCTGGCGCGCGGACCGGCGCTGACCCACGCGGTCGCCACCAGTTGCCGCGCCAAGGCGCGCGTGGTGGTCGCGGACGAGTTCGAAACCACCGGCGCCCGGGCGCTGCTCAATCTCGGCCACACCTTCGGCCACGCGCTCGAAGCCTCCACCGGCTACGGCGAGCGGCTGATCCACGGCGAAGGCGTCGCGATCGGCATGGCGCAGGCCTTCCGCTTCTCCGCCTCCCTCGGGCTCTGCGCGCCGGCCGACGCCGAACGCGTCGCCGCGCACCTCGCCGCCGCCGGGCTGCCGACGCGGCTCGCCGACATTCCGGGCGAGGTCGCCGACGACGAGACGCTGATCGCGCTGATGGGGCAGGACAAGAAGGTGAAGCGCGGGCGGCTGACCTTCATTCTGGCACGCGGCATCGGCGAGGCCTATGTGGCGAACGACGTGCCGCCGGACGCCGTGCGGGCCTTCCTCGCCACCGAACGGACGCTCTGATTCAGGGCCGCGGCCCGCAGGCCGGGCCGCCACGCGGCTGTCACATTTCGGCAACGACCGCGGCAGGCGTCTCGCCCGGACGGCGCTCGCCGGTTGACGCCACCGGCTTCAGCCCGGACAGTTCCGCTTTGGCAGCGCAGCCGGCCCGAGGAGACGATGTTAAAGGCGATCCGCGATCTCATCACCGAACTGACCAGCGACGTGCCGCAGCGCCAGTTCGAAGCCAACGACGAACGCCTCGCCGTGGCGGCCCTGCTCGTGCATCTGATCTCGGTCGACGGCGTGGTGAAACCGGCGGAACGGACCGCCATCGAGCAGACGCTGGCCGGCCAGTACGGCCTTTCCTCCGAGGACACCGCGCAGCTGATCGCCCAGGCGGACCGCATGGACGAGGAAGCGGTCGATCTCTACGGATTCACCTCCGTGCTGAAGCGCGCGCTCGACGAGGACGGCCGCCGGCGCGTGATCGAGATGATGTGGGAAGCCGTGTTCGCCGACGGCGCCGCCTCGGAGTTCGAGGAGAACACCGTGTGGCGTGTGGCCGAGTTGCTGGGGATTTCATCCCGCGACCGCATCACCCTGCGCCAGCGGGTGGCGCACGGACACGTCAGCGACAAGCCGGCCAAGGAAGCGGATAAGGACGCCGGCTAAGGGTTTTCTCCGCGCCGCTTCGGCGCGGCGGCGCCGCGAACATCCGCGTGAAATCCACGCGCACGTCCATTTTCCGGGCATATTCCTGATCGATATGAGGGTCTCTCCCATCGGAGAGGGTTCCGGAGCATATCCCGTTCAGATCGAGCCGAGCTGAACGACAAGGATATGTTCGAGCTTTTCAGTCTGGAGCGACTGCTCGCCGGCCGGATGAGTCCAGCCGATCGGAACGCGCTCTGGGCATATCCCGTTCAGATCGCACCGATCTGAACGACAAGGATATGCCCTCACTTTTGAATCTGGAGCGATTTCTGGTCGATCGGATGATCCCAGCCGATCGGAAAGCGCTCTGGCCGTGCGATCGTGGTAGCGCTTCACGGCGCGGCTGCGGCAGGATGCGTCAACGGGGCTTACAACCTGTGCCGCCGGTGTTATGCTGCACTGCACGCATGATTGCCGGATAGTTGAGAATCGCTCCCGGACCGGCATTGTTCGAGGTTCGCGGATCGGGTTCGAAGGCCCGGACCCGAACCGGACGGCCTTGCCGGGCCACGGAGTGGACGTCGTATTCGAGGTGGAGCGGAAGGCAGCCCCGTCGGGCTTTTCCGCCTCCAGGGAGGTCCGAGTTGGCCTTTTCGAACGAACAGGATGCCAAGCCGCAATTCCACGCGCCCGCCGGGTTCAAGCCGGGCGCGGACAGGCCGGATCGCGTGCTGATCGTGCTGCACCAAGAGCGCTCGACGCCGGGGCGCGTGGGCATGGCGCTCGCCGAACGCGGCTTCAAGCTGGATGTGCGCCGCCCCCGCTTCGGCGATCCGCTGCCGAGCGACATGGACGACCACGCGGGTGCCGTGATCTTCGGCGGGCCGATGAGCGCCAACGACACCGATGCCTTCGTGAAGCAGGAAATCGACTGGCTCAAGGTGCCGCTGAGCGAGCAGAAGCCGTTTCTCGGCATCTGCCTCGGCGCGCAGATGCTGGCTAAGCATCTCGGCGCCAATGTCGGCGTGCACCCGGGCGGGCTGGTGGAAGTCGGCTATTACAAGCTGAACCCGACCGAATGCGGCAAGTCGCTGCTGCCCTGGCCCGATCACGTCTATCACTGGCACCGCGAGGGCTTCGAGGTACCGTCGGGCGCGGAACTGCTGGCCGAGGGCGACGCCTTCCCGAACCAGGCGATCCGCGTCGGGCCGGCGGCCTATGGCATCCAGTTCCATCCCGAGGTGACGCTGGCGATGGTGCATCGCTGGACCTCGCGGGCGAGCGCGATGACGCTCGCCTCCGGGGCGCGCGGCATCCAGACCCATTTCTCCGACCGCTTCGCCTACGACGCGGCGGTGCGCGCCTGGCTCGACGCCTTCCTGGACTTGTGGATCGGCGCGGCGCGCCCGAACGTCGAGACGCCGGTGCACGTGCCGGCGACGGCCGTGGCGGAGATGTGACCGGACCGGCCCCGTGAGGGGCCGGGTACCATTTTCCACGATGGCTAGAGCATAACCCGTTCAGATCGAACCGATCTGAACGACAAGGATATGCTCAAGCTTTTGAAGCTGGAGCGATTTCTTGTCGATCTGATGGTTCCATCAGATCGGAAAGCGCTCTAACGGATGGCTGGCGCGGCATCGCTTCGCCGGCAGAGCTTATTTGCCGGCAAACGACGCCGCGTGGCCGCGCCCGGATCGAGCATATCCCGTTCAGATCGGACCGATCTGAACGGCAGAGATAGGCTCAAGCTCTTGAATCCGGGCTGATTCCTTGTCGATCGGATGAGTCCATCCGATCGGAAAGCGCTCTAGTTTCCGGCAAGCGTCGCCAGATCCTTCAGCAGGCTGTCGCGCGTCGAGGACCCCGCCTGCATGACCTTCATGCCGTGCTTCGATTCGAGGCGCGCGAACACGATCCGCCGGCTCGCCTTTTCCGCCCAGCCGACGAACCAGCCGAGCGGCTGGTCCTTGTCGGGCGCGCCCGAGGCGTGCTGCCGCCAGCCGCTGCCGGTCTTGCCCATGACGGTCCAGCCGCCCTCGGCCGCGAACTGGGGCATGGACGCCTCGGTCATGGCGTAGGCCCGGCTGGAGACGCCGAGCTTGCGGTCGAGGAACCGCTCGATGAAGGCCACCTGCTCGTCCGGCGAGATCTGCAGCGACGAGGTCAGCCAGGCGTGGGTCAGACCGTCCTTCTTGCCGGGGTTGCCGGACACGTCCTCGTTGCCGTAGCCGAACGCGGTCACGTAGGACTTGAAGCGCTCGGCCCCGAGCTTGCGGGTGAGTTCCTGCGAGTACCAGACGACGGATTCCTTCAGCCAGATCGTCGGATCGGTATCCTGACGGTGGCGCTGGATGCCGGCATTGAAATGAGGCTGGTACTTCCACAGCGGATGGTGGGCATCCTCGAGGATACCGGAATCGAAGCCCATGACCGCGAGCGGAAGCTTGAACGTGGAACACGGGCTGAAGCGATGGTCGCAAGGCCCCTGCCGCACCAGCACTTTGCCGGAGGCGGCATCCGCCACGATCGTGCAGGAAACAGGCTGCGAGGTGCCGAGATGCGGCGAAGCAGGCTTCGATGAAGCAGGTTTGGAGGACGCGGGCTTGGAAGGCGCGGGCTTGGAGGGCTCGGCGTCCGACGCCGCAAGAGCCAGCCCCGGCCGTGCCAGCAGGCCCGCGCCCGCCGCCAGAGCCACGCCACGCAGGAAACCGCGCCTGTCCGTCGTCATCCCGTCACCCGATGGTTCGCCCGGACGGCCTCAGGGGCCGCGCGGAGCCGGTCGCAATCGCGGATATTGGGACCGTATTTTCGGCGACCGCGTGACGAACCCCGCCTGAAGGCGGGGATATCTCTATCGCATGAAGGCGGGGTCTCCGCGCCGTCCGCGCGCAAGCCATGTGGAGGCAGCGCCGGCCTCAACGCTGCGGGCGGCCCTCGCCGTGGGCTATATCCATCCGCTTCCAGAAGAACACGGTGTCGCAGGGCTCCCCTTCCGGAAACAGGGCATAGCCGGGGATGATGCCGACCTCCTGCCAGCCGAGGCGGCGGTAGAGCCGATCCGCCGGAGAGCCGACGGCGGTATCGAGGGTGAGAAGGGTGCGGCCGTGAAGAGCGGCCTCGATGTCGCAGCGCCGCATCAGCGCCTCGCCGACGCCGTGGCCGCGGGCATCGCTGCGCACCAGGAGCTTGGAGACCTCGGCGCGGTGCATCTGGTTCGGCGGCATGCCGACCACGAGCTGGACGGTGCCGACCGCGACCCCGTCCTCCCGCGCCACGATCAGCATGCGGTTGCCGCGGGCGACGTCCTCGATCACGCGGTCCCAGAACGCCCCGGCCTCATCCTCACCGAACGGCAGCATGAAATTGACCGAGGCGCCGCCGTTCACGCAATCGACGAGGATGGCGCAGAGTTCGGCGACCTTGGCGCGGGCCTCCTCGGCGCTGAGCAGCACCACGTCGAACTCGGGATTGCAGACCTCGACCCGGGCGGTGCCGCTGCCTTCCGGGCCGTCGTGGGTCTCGTCGGCCCGGACCGGTTCGATCGCGCCCGCCACCGGCTCGTCGTCACCCGGGTGATGCGGCGGCCGGTTTCCCTTCGAGGGACGGCGGGGCGATCGGGCGATCATGCGGCGAGATCCTTCTTGTCGATGACGGCGCCGGTGGCGTCGAGCCGGTAGATGATCGGCGCGCCGGTGGCGAGTTCGCGCTTCAGGATTTCCTCGCCGCTGAGCCCTTCGAGCTCCATGACGAGGGCGCGCAGCGAATTGCCGTGGGCGGCGACGAGCACCCGCTCGCCGCGCTCGACGCGGGGCAGGATGTGGCTGCGGAAATAGGGCAGCACGCGCTCGGCCGTGCCCTTCAGGCTTTCGCCGCCGGGCGGGGGAATGTCGAACGAGCGGCGCCAGATGTGCACCTGCTCCTCGCCCCAGCGCTCGCGGGCGTCATCCTTGTTGAGGCCGGTGAGATCGCCGTAGTCGCGCTCGTTGAGGGCCTTGTCCTCGATCACCGGCAGTTCAGGCTGGCCGATCTCTTCCAGGATCAGCGCGCAGGTCTTCTGGGCGCGCGACAGCGCGGAGGTGAACGCCACGTCGAAGCGGACGCCGAGCGCCTTCAGCTTCACGCCGGCGGCACGGGCCTCGGCGACGCCCTTCTCCGTCAGGTCGGGATCCTTCCAGCCGGTGAACAGGTTCTTGAGGTTCCATTCGCTCTGGCCGTGACGGACGAGGACGAGCAGATGATCCATGATCGGGCGTTCCTTCCTGAGGCAACCTTGCTGCCTTGACGCAACTCTGCCGGC
>JAEZMP010000188.1 GCA_023442215.1 Pseudomonadota bacterium | reverse complement strand
CCGACACCCCGACGAGAATGAGGCCGTTGGACAGGACCGCGATGATGAGCGCGCCGATCAGCGTGCCCCAGATCGAGCCGATGCCGCCGGTGAACGAGGTGCCGCCGAGGATGACGGCGGCGATGGCATCGAGTTCGTAGGACTGGCCGAGCTGGAGGCCGTTGGCGGCATAGAGGCGGGCCGCCGACATCACGCCGCCGAGGCCCGCGAGCAGGCCCGACATGCAGTAGACGAACAGCAGGATGCTCCACACCTTGATGCCCGAGAGCCGTGCCGCGTCGGGATTGCCGCCGACCGCGTAGATGCGGGTGCCCAGCACCGTCCGCCGCAGGATGAACCACGACACCACCACCACCGCGAGCGCGATCACGACGAGCCACGGCACTCCGAACAGCGAGGCGTTGCCGATGAAGTTGAACGGCAGCGACGGATTGAACACGGTGGTGTCTTCGCCGAGCAGGCGGGCGATGCCCCGCACGGCGGTCAGCGAGCCGAGCGTCACGATGAAAGGTGGTAATCGGACGAAGGCGATCAGCACGCCGTTCAGAAGGCCGCAGCCGAGGCCGACGCCGAGCGCGAAGGGAATGCCGAGCATTCCCCAGTCGGGGATCAGCGATCCGATCACCGCCACCATGGCCGAGGCCGCGAGAATCGAGCCGACCGAAAGGTCGATGCCGCCGGTGAGGATGACGAAGGTCATGCCCGCGGCGAGCACGATGTTGATCGCCGCCTGCTGGGCCACGATCGAAAGATTGTTCCAGCTCATGAAGCGGTCGGTCAGGAGCTGGAAGCCGATGGCGATGACGATCAGCACCGGCAGCATGCCGGCGACCTGGATCGCCGTCCTGATCGCCTGGCGGCGCCGCTCGGCATCCTGCCGCCGCAGGGCTTCCTCGGCATCCCGGCCGTTCTCGGTGGTGGGCGTGTCGGCCATGCGGGCCTCCTTGTCAGCAAATCCGGGAGAGGAACGGCGGCTCAGGCGGCGGCACCGGCGACGCCGGTCGCGAGCGCCATCACCGCCTGCTGCGCCGCGTCGGCGCCGAGGGCGGGATCGACCTCGCCGACGAGCCGTCCGTCGCGCATGACGACGATGCGGTCGCTGATGCCGATCACCTCGGGCAGCTCGCTCGAGATCACGACGACGGCGATGCCGGTCTGGGCGAGGCTGTCGATCAGGCGGTAGATTTCCGACTTGGCGCCGATGTCGACGCCGCGGGTCGGTTCGTCGAGGATGAGCACCCGCGGCTTGGTCTCCAGCAGGCGCGACAGCAACACCTTCTGCTGGTTGCCGCCGGAGAGCGCGCCGACGGTGATCACGTCGGTCGGCGCGCGGATGGCGAGGCTTTTCATCGCCGCGGCCGCCCGTGCCTTCGCGGCCTTGAAGTTGAGCATGCCGCCCGCGCCGGAATCCCGCCCGATCACGCCGATATTGATGTTCTCGCGGATCGTCATGTCCAGGAACAGGCCCAGCGCCTTGCGGTCCTCGGTGAGATAGACGACGCCGGACTCGATGGCGGTCTCCGGGTCGCGGATGGCGATCTCGCGGCCGTCCACGCGGATGCGGCCCCGGGTCGCGCGGTCGGCGCCGTAGATCAGGCGGGCGAGTTCGGTGCGCCCGGCGCCGACGAGGCCGGCGATGCCGAGCACCTCTCCCTCGTGGACCGCGAACGAGCAGCCGTGCACGCGGCGGCCGTCGGCGATGTCGTCGACCTCGATCACCACCGGCCGGTCGGCGGGCGGCGCGCGATGGTCCTTGGTGTAGAACGACGAGAGATCGCGCCCGACCATCATGCGCACCACCGCGTCGGCGTTGATGTCCTCGCGCGCCAGCGTGCCGATGAAGGTGCCGTCGCGCAGCACGCTCACCCGGTCGGCGAGCTCGTAGACCTCGCCCATGCGGTGGCTGATGTAGATGATGGCCATCCCCTCCGCCTTGAGCTGGCGGATGAGGGCGAACAGCCGCTCTGTCTCGCGGGCGGAAAGCGACGTCGTCGGCTCGTCCATCACCAGGATGCGCGCCTGCGCCGTCAGCGCGCGGACGATCTCCACGAGCTGTCGCTCCGCGATTGACAGCGCTGCCACTTTGGTTTCCGGAGAGAAACCGACCGCGAGGCGCTTCATCACCGGGCGGCAGGCATCCGCCATCGCCTTGCGGTCGATCATGCCGCCGGCCGACTTCTCGCGGCCGAGAAACACGTTCTCCGCCACCGACAGGTTCGGGGAGAGCGCGAGTTCCTGATAGATGATCGCGATGCCGTGCTGCCGCCCCGCCAGAGGGCCGTCGATCACGACCGGCGTGCCGCCGATCAGGATCGATCCGCCGGGATCGGCCTGATAGGCCCCGGACAGCACCTTCATCAGCGTGGACTTGCCGGCGCCGTTCTCGCCCATCAGCGCGTGGATCTCGCCCGCATAGGCGGAGAAGCTCACGTTCGCCAGCGCACGGACGCCGGGAAACGACTTCTGGATGCCGCGCATCTCGAGAACGGGGGTGTCGGTCCGGGCAGTGCCCGCGGCGGGCTGGCCCGTTCCGGGCGCCTGCGGGCTGTGGTTGTCGTTCGGCATCGGTCTCCTCCCGGAATGTCCGCTGCGGGCGCTGGGCCGGATATCCGGCTCCGGGGTGCGCCGCGGGTCTGCTGCGCTCGGCCGGCCGTGGGGGTGGTCCGGCCCTCGCTAGAGGGCTGCCGCAGCCGGGATGCGCCATGCTGCGGCGCGGGGAAGGCGAGAGGCCGGCCGGCGCGCCGGCCTCGCGATCAGCGACGGCATCGCACTAGAGCGCTTCCCGATCGGATCGCGCCGCTCCGGGCGGGATATGCGCCGCGGGCCATCGCAAATCCGATCCCGCGCCGGCAGGGGAGTCCGGCGGAAAGACCTGTACACGCACGGCGTTCGAACGCATGGCGTCGCCTCTCCCTCGACCGCCCTTACGAGGCGGTTCTTTCTCTCGGCATCCGCGCCCGGCTGTCCGCTCGGGCTGACGCCTCTTTCACAATCGAAGTTTGCATAGCGAAAATCCGTTGTCGAGTGGGTTCGCAAAATTGGTCCCGTATGGGGCGAGGCTTCCCGCCGTGTACAACTGCGGTGCAGCAACCGCGCGTGCATTGCAGCAGGAAACGCGCGCGTTTTCGCGGTTGCGGGAGGGTGGCTTTCACGATCTCGAAAGTCTCCGGGACGCGCGCAGCATGAGACAAGTGCGGGATTGCTTTGCGCGCGAATTGGCGCGACAGTCGCGCCTGCTTTCGAATTCAAAAGGTTGGGGCGGGGCGCCGTGACGGAGCAGGAGTTGGGCGAAGGCGGGTCGGCGGACTCGCTCGGTCGCCGCCGCCGGATGCTGTCCTTCATCCGCGCGCGGGACTTTGTCCGCGTGCTCGACCTCTCGCGACAGTTCGGCGTGTCCGAAGTCACCGTCCGCAGCGATCTCGATATCCTCGCGCGGGACGGCGGCGTGCGGCGGGTGCGCGGCGGCGTGATGGGCGTGCGGCCGAATGCCGCCGAGCAGGCGTTCGAGGCCCGCATCGGCACCCATGCCGACGACAAGCGCTCCATCGCCACCGCGGCCGTCGACCTCGTTTCCTCCGGCGATTCCGTCGTGCTCGATGTCGGCACCACCACGATGGCGATCGCGCACGCCCTGGCGGATCGCTCCGACCTGGAAGACCTCACGGTCTTCACCCCCGGGCTCAATGTCGCGCTGGCTCTGGAGCGCGCCGTCCCGCGCCTTCAGGTGATCGTCACCGGTGGGGCGCTGAGGCCGCAGCAGCATTCGCTGGTCGAGCCGTTCTCCACGCTGATCCTGGAGCGTATCCGCGCCTCGATCGCGTTCGTCGGCTGCAACGGCTTCGATCCCGAACTCGGCGTCATGGCGATCAGCCTGCCCGATGCCGCGCTGAAGCAGGCGATCCTGCGCGCGGGGCGTCGCCGGGTCGTGGTGGCGGATGCGAGCAAGTTCACCGCCGCCGCCCTGGTCGGCGTCTGTCCGTTCGCCGATATCGACCTCGTGCTCACCGCGGGAGGGCCGGATCCGGACGCCGTCGCCGCGATGCGGGAGGCCGGCGTCGAGGTGCGGTTGTGCGACGAAGGCGCCGCTGACGCGGGCTAATCCGTTCTTTCCGCCTGCGATCTTCCCTGTCCGTGCCCGATGCCCTTCCGTGGCGCCCGGCCTGTTCTCCCGCCAACGAAGGCTTGCCTCACCGGTCCAAAGCCGACGATAGTGCGCGAAAGCCCGCCCGACGTTCGGCCCGTTCCCGCCAGACCGTGCGCCTGCCTTCAAGGTCCGCGATCCGCTGCGCGGATGTGCGGGGCGCCGCTGCAACGCCGGCCGGGGCCGTAAGAAGCCGTTTCAGGGCTCATCCGTGGAGGTACATCCGATGTCGCAAACCGCCGCACCGTTTCGCTGGGGCATTCTCTCGACCGCCCGGATCGGGACCGGCAAGGTCATTCCCGGTCTCCAGCG
>JAEZMP010000484.1 GCA_023442215.1 Pseudomonadota bacterium | reverse complement strand
CCGTTCGACGAGGCCTGCGGCGGTCCATGGTGGGCGCTGGCGAAGCGCTATCCCGGCCTGCCGATCCCGCCCGCCTGCCTGTCCGCCACCATCGAGCTGCGCTCCAACGACGATGTGGACGACCGGCTGGCGGAGGACGATGCCCGCGCGCTCTACCGCTTCCTGGAGCGGCGCGGCGTGATTTCCGGCAGCGGCGGCACGTTGCCGAAGCTTTTGTGCGAGGCCACGCCGCTGGAGGCGATGCAGCAGATCAAGTCGCCCGCCGCCGGCGTGGTGTGCTACCGCCGCCGTCTCGGCGAGTTCATCTATCTCGGCGAGATCGTTGCCGATGTCATTGATCCGCTGGGAGAATCCGTTCCCGTCGCAGCGGCGACCGACGGCGTGCTGTTCGCCCGCCACAGCCAGACCTACGCCTGGCCGGGCAAGGTGATCGGCAAGATCGCGGGCGCCGTGCCGCTGGCGGACCGAAAGGGCAAGCTGCTGACCGACTGAGCAGCCAGCGGGGCGATCCACCGGCGCAAGGGGCGCTGGCAACGATCGGCTCGGCCTCCGAAAGCGGTATCCGGTCTGCGATCGCTCGACGCGGGCGGTCCGACGCGGCCCGCCGTGAAACTTGCCCTGATGCGGTCGCGTGGCGCTCCCCAGCGCCAAGGGAAGGTCCGCGCAAGACAAACCACGCTTAAAATCAGCCCTGCGACCAGTCGCCCATCCTCGCCGGGACGATCCTGTTCTATCGTTGGTATGGGGATTGCTGTTCATCGACGCCGGTAGCCGGGGAAACACTGGGGCGGGCGGCAACGACTTCAGACGTCTACATACAATAATTCCAGACACTCGCCAGAGTTGGGGGCCCGTTCATGAGTTCGGTGGATTCGTTCGGCAGCAGCCTCTTCCGCTGCAAGCCGGTTCGCTCGCTGGTAGACGAGTCGGACGGCAGTTCCGCCCACGGCGGCGCTCATCTGGAGCGCTCGATCGGGCTTTTCCAACTCGTCATGCTCGGCGTCGGCGCCACCATCGGCACCGGTATCTTCGTCGCGCTGACGGCCGCGGTCCCGGAGGCCGGACCGGGCGTGCTCGTCTCGTTCATGGTCGCGGGCATCACCGCGGCGCTGACGGCGCTCTGCTATGCCGAAATCGCCTCGACGATTCCGGTTTCAGGCTCGTCCTATTCCTACGCCTACGCCACACTCGGCGAGTTCGTCGCCTTCGTTGTAGGCGCGTGCCTTCTGCTCGAATACGCGGTCTCGGCGTCCGCGATCGCGGTCGGCTGGGGGCAGTATCTGAACGAGCTGTTTCTCAACATCTTTGGCTGGCAGATGCCGGACGCCATCAGTCAGCCGCCCGGCGCCGGCGGCTATTTCAACCTGCCCGCGGTGATCCTGGTCACGATGTGCATGCTGCTGCTGCTGCGCGGCGCCCGCGAATCGACCACCATCAATGCGATCCTCGTGGTGGTGAAGCTCGGCGTGCTGGCGCTGTTCGTGGTGGTGGCGCTCACCGCCTTCAAGGCCGACAACCTCACGCCGTTCACGCCGAAAGGCTGGCTCGGCGTCGGCGCCGCGGCCTCTACCATCTTCTTCTCCTACATCGGCATCGATGCGGTCTCGACGGCGGGCGAAGAGGTGAAGAATCCGGCGAAGACCCTGCCGCTCGGCATCATCATCTCGCTGCTGCTGGTCACCGCGGCCTATGTGCTGGTCGCGTTCGCCGCCATCGGCGCACAGCCCTGGACCGAGTTCGCCGGCCAGGACGCTGGCCTCGCCGTGATCATGCGCAACGTGACCGGCTCAAACTGGCCGTCGCTGGTGCTGTGCGTCGGCGCCATCATTTCCATCTTCAGCGTGACGCTGGTGGTGATGTACGGCCAGACCCGCATCCTGTTCGCCATGAGCCGCGACGGCCTGCTGCCGAAGCTGTTCCAGAAGGTGAACCCGCGGACCATGACCCCGACCTACAACACCTATATCGTGGCCGTGTTCATCGCCATTCTGGCGGCGATGATCCCGCTCGACGTGCTCGCGAACCTGACGAGCATGGGCACGCTGATCGCCTTCGCCGTGGTGTCGCTCGGCGTCATCATCCTGCGCCGCACGCGGCCGGATCTGCCGCGTGGCTTCCACGTGCCGCTGTTCCCGGTGATCCCGATCATCAGCGTCTGTTTCTGCGTCTATCTGATCATCGAACTGCCGTGGGACACCTACGCCCTGTTCGCCGTGTGGCTCACGGGCGCGATGATCATCTATTTCGGCTATTCCCGCCGGAATTCGGTGCTCGGCCGCAGCGGGCAATAAGGAGCAGACGATGACATATCTCGTCGGCTACGCGCCCGACCGAAGCGGCGGCGATGCTCTCGCCCTCGGACGCATGCTCGCCGCCACCGGAGACGTCGACCTGACGGTGTGCATGGTGGTGCCGGAAACGTGGGGCTATCCCTCGCCGGCAAATGTCGAGGCGGAATACAAGGCGTTTCTCGACGCCTATTCCGCCAAGGCGCTGAAGAAGGCCCGTGCCGCCCTGGGTCCGGACGTGCCGGCCACGTTCCTCGCGCGGGCCGCAAGGACTGCGGCAATCGGGCTGTCGGAAGTCGCCAACGACATCTCGGCGGAGTTCATCGTGCTCGGCTCCGCCCGGGATGGTCGGACCATGCGCTCCTCGCTCGGGTCCGTCGCCGCCGGCGTGCTCGCGCTCACCGACCGGCCGGTCGTGCTCGCACCGCGCACGTTCAAGCAGAACGCCGCGCCGCGCCTGCGGCGCATCACCTGCGCCTATACCGACGACGGCGAGGGCCATCGCACCCTCGCCGCCGCAGTCGACCTCAGCCTCAGGCACGGGGTGCCGCTGCGCCTCGTCACCTTCGTGGTGCGCGACAAGCAGATGTATCCGACCTCGGCCGGTTATGACGTGGAGAACATCGTCTCCAACGCCTGGCGCGTCCAGGCCGTCGAGGCGCAGCAACGCGCACTGGAGGAACTGCCCGACGGCATCGAGGCCTTCGCCACCATCGGCGACGGCCCCGACTGGAAGCGCGCTATCGCGGCAACCGGCTGGATCGAGGGTGAAGTTCTCGTCGCCGGCTCCCACCACATGGGAACCGTGTCGGGCTTCGTGTTCGGCACGGCATTCACCCGGCTGCTTCGCTACGCGACGGTGCCGCTCGTCGCCGTGCCTTGAACCGGACAGCGCCCGAGGCGACAGGCCGGAACCGGGCGGGCCCGCGCGAGCGAAGGCGGGCCTGCGCGCTGGCCCTGACGTGTTCTCGGACACGCCGGCGGGTGGTTCTGCTGCGTTGCGGAAGCCATCACCGGCAAGAACCCGCAATATTCATGAGAACAGAATTCGCCAGACCGGGGGAAGACGTGTCTTTCGCGTCAGCGGCCTGCTTCGCGACACGTCCGTCTCGTGAGCGGGATTAAAGCGGACGACGGCGAATTTCATTGACTGAGGCGCGTCGTCGGCCGGTCATCAAGGAAGACGCCGCCCAGTCCGCGAACGCCTGCCCTCGCCAGATCGTCAGCTCTCACCAAGGATGCGCGCAACCAGCGGTCACAGTCTGGCGGATGGTCAGCGAGGCCCGTGAGCGGCAACGGAGCAGCCCTCGGGCGCTGCCTTCATGCCCTGTACGGCGATACGGGCTGGATGGAGCGAAGGCAACGTCATGAGCAACGATGTTTAAGCACGTTGAATTTGCATTTCTGTCGCATCTAAAGATAAATAATTATATATTGATTGAAATACGAAAACTTATCTCATGAATATGAGGGAATTTATTTTATATCCATAGAGTTAAAGAAGTACGCTGTATTATTAGCATTATATTTTCTCCGTCATCAGATCGACATGCCAGCAGAGTGAAATTTACGGCCGTGATGTAACCGCCCCTTCTTGCCGCCTTTATAGGCATGCGCTTAAATTGGACGATCATAAGCAGTCGAAAGGCATGTCTGATGTCGTCTGCCGCATCCGTCGTCCTCATCCCGCCTGCATCCAGCGAACCCGAAGAAGCCAAAGCGGGCATTCCGCCGGCCGCGCCGCGCAGGACGCTGGCCCAGAGGCTCGGCTCGCTGTCGATCCGCACGCGTGTCGCGGCCCTTTCGGTGCTCTGGTTCGTCGGGCTCGTGGTGGTGGTCGCCAGCTACATGGTCGGCGAGCGGGAGATCGCACGCGCGGTCGCCGACGATGCGGCCTACAGCACGGTCGCACGCTCCGCTCTGGTGATGGGCCGATCGACGGCCGGCACGATCGCTTCGGTCAGAGCCTATCTCGCGGACCCGAGCGCGGAAGCGGCAGCGGCGGCGCAGGCGCGGTTCGCCGAGATCAACACGGCGCTTGCCGCGCTGCGCACCAACCTCGCCGCCGTGGGCGATGCCGGCCAGGAGGTCGAGACACTCGCGAAGATGATCGCGACCGCGGGACCGCTGTTCGTCGAACTGGTGCAGAAAGACAAGGAAATCGGCTTCGATGGCCAGAGCGGCCTCTGGGGCCAGATGGACAGCGCCTCGGCCGCGCTCGCGAAGGACGTCAAGAAAGTTCCCGGAGGCCTGTTCGGGCCGGATGGCATCAAGGTCGGCGCCGCGCTTGCCCAGATGGATTTGGCCCGCGCCCAGTACGCCCTCACCTTCAACGACATCAGCAGCGGCAATTTCGTCGCCGCGGCGAGCCGGCTGACCCGTGCCGTCGACCGCATCGACATGGACGAGGCCATCAAGACCAGCCTCAAGACCTCAGCCGAAGCCTACGGCAAAGCGTTCGAGGACTATTCGAAGCTCGTCGCCACCCGGATGCCGCTCGTCGAGACGGTGCTGCTCACCTTCGATGTCGCCGATCCCTCCGCCAACGCCATCCTGGAGCGTGCGCGCGCCGGCGCGGACCTGGCCCGGGCCCGGCTCGCCGAGGTGCGTTCCTGGATCACCGTGGCGCTTGCCGTCTGCATCGCCGCAATCGTCGCCGGCGGCGCAGCGTGCTCGTTCCTGATCTCGACCAGCATCACGCGTCCGCTCGGCCGGCTTCGCGGCGCGATGGCCGCGCTCGCCGCCGGCCATCTCGCCCCGGTGCCGGAGACCGAACGGGGCGACGAACTCGGCGAAATGGCGCGCGCGGTTGCCGTGTTCCGCGACAACGAGGCGAGCCGCCGCGAACTTGAGGCCTCCCAGGCCGAGGAGAGCGCCGCGAAGGCCGAGCGGCAAGCGGAGATCGATCGGCTGATCGGCGAGTTCCGCGCCGGCGCCACCGCCCTGATCGCCTCGGTCGGCAACACCATGACGGAGATGCGAACCACAGCCGAGGCGCTCGGCCGCGTTGCGGTGGAAACCGAGGGCAAAACCCGCACAGTCGCGGACGCATCCGAGGAGGCATCTCACAACGTCAACACCGTCGCCAGTGCGACGGAGGAACTGGTGGCGTCCATCGAGGAGATTGCGACCCAGGTCTCACGCACGACGGAGGTGGTCGAGGCCGCCACCGAGGGCGCGCAGGAGACCGATGCCAAGATCGGCCGGCTGGCGGAATCCGCCTCCCGCATCGGCGATGTCGTCAGCCTGATCCAGGCGATCGCCGGCCAGACCAACCTGCTCGCCCTCAATGCCACCATCGAGGCGGCACGGGCAGGTGAAGCCGGCAAGGGCTTCGCCGTGGTGGCGAGCGAGGTGAAGCAGCTCGCCGGCCAAACGGCCAAGGCAACGGAGGAAATCGCCCGTCAGGTCACCGAGATCCAGCGTGAGACCGCCGACGCCGTCGCCGCCATTTCGGCGATCTCCGAGCGTATCCACGAGGTGCAGCGCTTCTCCGCCGCCGTCAGCGCCACCATGGAGCAGCAGCGCGCCGCGACGGCGGAAATCAGCACCAACGTGCTGCGCGCCTCCGAAGGCACCGTGCTGGTCTCGGACGGAGTGGCGGGTGTCGCCAACTCCGTTTCGGAAACCCGTCGCTCGGCGACCGACGTGGAACGCGCGTCCGGCCACGTCGATCAGCGCACCGCCGATCTCGGCCGCACCATCGAGGATTTCCTGCTTCGGGTCGCCGCCGCCTGAACGCGTGCGGCGCCCTGTCGATCAAGGCGCCGCAACCCGGAAGGCCAATGCCTTCCGAGCCTTCCGGGTGGCGTCCGCCGCCGCGGTCTCGAACCGTGGCGAACCAACCGGGGCCCCGGTTACCGTGCCGGACCTTTCCGGGCCTCAGGCCGCGGCGGGCATGTCTTCCTCGTCCTCGTCGGGCACCGCGGCATCGACGTTCTCGCCTTCCCATTTGGCGACC
Source organism: Pseudomonadota bacterium (assembly GCA_023442215.1). Classification (GTDB taxonomy): domain Bacteria; phylum Pseudomonadota; class Alphaproteobacteria; order Rhizobiales; family Segnochrobactraceae; genus Pseudoxanthobacter. Next base: position 2,639 of record JAEZMP010000484.1, on the reverse strand, counting down.
ACGGCCGTGGCGATGCCGTTGCCGAGCACGTTGGTCGCCGAACGGCCCATATCGAGGAACTGGTCGACGCCGAGCACCAGGAGCAGACCGGCCGTCGGCAGGTTGAACATCTGCAGCGTGGCTGCGACCACCACCAGCGAGGCGCGCGGCACGCCCGCCATGCCCTTGCTCGTGACCATCAGCACCAGCAGCATCACGATCTGCTGCTCGATCGGGATCTCGATGCCGTAGGCCTGGGCGATGAACAGGGTCGCGAAGGTCGAATACATCATCGACCCGTCGAGATTGAACGAATAGCCGAGCGGCAGCACGAACGAGATGATCTTCTCGCTCACCGGCACCTTCTTCAGCTGCCGGATCATGGCGGGATAGGCCGCCTCGCTGGACGCCGTGGTGAAGGCGAGCACGAACGGGGCCCGCACCAGAGCGGCGACCCGAAGCGCCGTCTTGCCGATCAGCGCGTAGCCGACGGCGAACATCAGCACCCACAGGATCACGAGGCTGAAATAGAAGCTCGCCATATAGCGGCCGTAGGTGATGAGGATGCCCGGGCCGTGCTCGGTGATGGTGGCGGCCATGGCCGCGAACACGGCGATCGGCGCCAGCGCCATCACATAGCCCGTTACCTTCAACACCACATGCGAGGCTTCCTCGATGATCAGCACGAGGCCGCGAGCCTTCGGGCCGAGCGAAGCCGCAGCGAGCCCAAACAGCACCGAGAACACCACGATCTGGAGGATCTCGTTCTCCGCCATGGCGCCGACGGCGCTCTGCGGGATCATGTGGTTGATGAAGTCGGCGAAGCTGAATGAGGTCGTCTGGACGCCGCTCTGGGCATCCATCGCCGGCAGGGGCAGGCCGAGATCGGCACCGGGCCGCAGGATGTTGACCATCACCATGCCGATGGTGAGCGACACCAGCGACGCCGAGACGAACCACAGCATCGCCTTGCCGCCGACGCGGCCAATGGTCTTCATGTCGCCCATATGGGCAACGCCGCACACCAGCGTCGTGAACACCAGCGGACCGATGATCATCTTGATCAGCCGCAGGAAGATCGTCGTCACCAGGGAAATGTGATCGGCGATCTCGGCGGCGGTCTGCGGGTCCGGCCAGAGCTTGTGATTTGCATATCCGACGGCGATGCCGAGGACCATCGCGACGACGATATAGAACGTCAGCCGGTGCTTACCCATTTTGAACCGCTCTTCTCTGGTACATACGCTTGTTCTTGCCCGGTTCGGCGATGGCGACCCCGGGAATCGGGGCACCGCTCCCCGAACGACATCCGGCGGCGTCCCTGAAATTCGCATCTCCGAGGAATTGCGTCGAGATTGTGATATGGGCAGATCGTCACAGTTCTGCGCAGAGAAAGGGCACGGCGCCAAAGTGTCTGCGCACGTACCTTCGTGCGCCGCAAAGTTATTCGCACACAAGCAGCATCCGATGGCGTACACGGCACGGGCATTGATTTCACCACTGGATCGTTCATAGATATTCAAAAGATCGATCGATGGACGACACCCATGCTGGACCTCGACCTGTTGCGCAGCTTCGTGTCCGTCGCGGATACCGGCGGCTTCACGCGAGCAGGCGAGCGGGTCCACCGCACGCAGTCGACCATCAGCCAGCAGATCAAGCGCCTCGAGGACGATCTCGGCCGGCAGCTCTTCCTCCGCGACGGCCGCACCGTGCAGCTGACGGAGGAAGGCGAGCGGCTGCTGGGCTATGCTCGTCGCATCCTGGAACTGGCCGGGGAGGCCCGCGCCGCGCTCGCAGGCGAACCGCCGGCCCCGGTGGTGCGACTCGGCATTCCCGACGACTTCTCCATCACGCCCCTGACCGAGACCGTCGCCGCCTTCGCCCGCAGCCGGCCGGACTGCCGGCTGGAAGTGCGTTGCGGCCTGTCGGTTCAGCTCTCGGCGGCGCTGGAACGCGGCGAACTCGATGTGGCTCTGATCAAGCGCAAGCCCGGGGCCTGCAGCGCGTTCGCGGTCTGGCCGGAGCGTCTGGTGTGGATCGCGAGCCGTCTGCACGACACGCCGGCAGTGCTCGATCCGGTACCGCTGGTGGCGTTTCCGCAGGGCTGCATCTACCGCGACCGGATGATCCGCGCGCTGGAGGCCGCCGGACGGCGCTGGACGGTCGCCTATGAAAGCCCGAACCTGCTCGGCATCCAGGCCGCCATCGCCGGCGGGCTCGGTGTCGCGCTGCTCGACCGGCGCGTGCTGACGCCCGACCATCGCGTGCTCGACGGTCGAGACGGCTTTCCGCCGGTCGAGCCCGCCGAACTGGCACTGATCCTTGCGCCCGGAGCGGGACAGCCCGCAATCCGGCTCGCAGAGACGCTCGCCGGCTTCTGCGGCCGCACGATTCCTGCCGCGGCCTGAGCGGGCGACCGCGCGGCGCACGGGCGTGGAACGTCTTCAGCCGCGCCGGCAGATCGCAGCGAAACCCCGGCCTTCCGCAACGCGACGGGTGACAGCGCGCGGTCGAGCGATTATGCCTCGGCTCGCACCTCGTTCCGACGGCCGCTCCGGTGGCGGCCCCGCGAACATCCGCCTGCAAACGCCGAGGAATTCCCCCATGTCCATCAAGCGCATCGAGACCGGCCGCCGCATGAGCCAGGCCGTCGTCTA
>JAEZMP010000428.1 GCA_023442215.1 Pseudomonadota bacterium | reverse complement strand
GGTTTTTGCCGATCGGATGGACCCGTCCGCTCGCAAAGCGCTCCGGGCGGCAGTTCTGCCGACGGGCACGACCGAACCGGACGGGATACGACACGAAAAGCCCGGCGCCGATGATCGGCGCCGGGCTTCGTCGTTTCCAGCGTCAGGCGTCTGGCCTCCGCCGCGCAGCGGCGCGAAGGAGGCCCCGCGGATCAGACGTCGTAGGCGTGGGTGAAGAACTTGGTGTTGAGATAGGCGTCCATCGCCTCGATGCCGCCCTCCGCGCCGTAGCCGGAATCCTTGACGCCGCCGAACGGCGTCTCGGCGAGCGCGAGCCCGAGGTGGTTGGCGGTCAGCATGCCCGCTTCGATGCCTTCCGCGAGGCGGTTGATCGCCTTGCCGGAGCGCGAGAAGGCATAGCTCGCGAGCCCGAACGGCAGCCGGTTCGCCTCCGCCAGCGCCTCGTCGAAGTCCTCGAACGGCGCGAGCAGCGCCACCGGGCCGAACGGCTCCTCGTTCATGATGCGCATCTCGGTGGTGACGCCGGAAAGCACCGTCGGGCGGTAGAAGTTGCCGGTGTTGCCGATGCGCTCGCCGCCCGTCAGCACCTCCGCGCCCTGCCGCGTGGCGTCGTTGATCAGCTCTTCGACCGCCTGCACGCGCCGCGCATTGACCAGCGGCCCCATTTCCGTGCCGGCCTCCAGCCCGTCGCCGATCTTCACCGCAGCCACCGCCTTGGCGAAGCGGTCGGCGAACTCGTCGAACACCGGCTTCTGCACCAGGAAGCGGGTCGGCGACACGCAGACCTGTCCGGCATTGCGCAGCTTGGAGCGCGCCAGCAGCGGCGCCACCGACGAGATGTCGGCGTCGGCGAACACGATGGCGGGGGAATGGCCGCCGAGTTCCATCGTCACCCGCTTCATGTGGCGCCCGGCCAGCGCCGCCAGATGCTTGCCCACCGGCACCGAGCCGGTGAACGACACCTTGCGCACGATCGGATCGGGAATGAGCCGCTCGGAAATCTCGGCCGGCACGCCATAGACGAGGTTCAGCACGCCCGCCGGCACCCCGGCGTCGGCCAGCGCCTGCATCAGGCAGGCCGGCGAGGCCGGGGTTTCCTCGGCCGCCTTCACGATCATCGAGCAGCCCGCCGCGAGCGCGGCGCCCACCTTGCGCACCATCTGGCTGATGGGGAAGTTCCACGGCGTGAACGCCGCCACCACGCCCACCGGCTCCTTGATGACGCTCTGGATCACGCCGTCCGTGCGCGGCGGGATCAGGCGGCCGTAGGTGCGGCGGGCTTCCTCGGCGAACCATTCCAGGATCTCGGCCGAACCGAGCACCTCGGCGGTCGCCTCCGCGAGCGGCTTGCCCTGCTCCTGAGTCAGGATCGGCGCGATCTCGGCGGCGCGGGCGCGCATCAGCTCGCCGGCCTTGCGCAGCATGCCCGAACGCGTCAGCGCCGGGGTCCGCCGCCACACCTCGAAGCCGCGCCGGGCCGCCTCGAGCGCGCGCTCCAGGTCGCTTTCCTCCGCCTTCGCCACGCGGCCGATGACGCGTCCGTCGACGGGGTTCAGCACGTCGAGGGTCGCGCCGGCGGCGCCGTCCGTCCACGCGCCGTCGATATAGAGCCTGGTATCGGGATAGGTCGGGGAGGTCATCGGACACATCCTTTACGCGTTTGAGACCCGCGTCCCGCCGCTTCGGCGCTTGAACCGGGGCCGTTTCGAATCAGGTGGACGCGGCCCGTCGAAGGCCGGCCGTGGAAGGCGGGGCTGCGGCGCCGGTCGCGGCGAAGGGGCCTTCCGCCCCGGCACGGGCTCCGCCGGGCATGGCTCCTGAGGCGTCTGCCCCGCAAACCATGACGACAGCCCTGAGCACGGCCAACACGTCCTTGCAGTCGTTGTGAATGGTGCAGTCGTTGAATGGAGCGGCGCCGAATGATGCGGCGGAGGGCGGCGGCATGCCGCGGCCCCATAGAACTTTCGGATGGCGGCTGCGTCAAGTGCCCGGCCGGCGGAGGTCGTCCAGCGCGGCAAGGAAAGGGAAATTGCGCCCGCCGCAGCGCGCGCAGTACACGCGGCGGCGATTTCGTGCGATGAAGGGCGCCTTCAAGCTGGCCCGCGCGTGACCGGACACCCCACCCGGCAAGGCCGCGGCCAGATGGCCAGCCCGAGTGCGCGAACCGAACCGTCTACCAGAAGGACCGGCCCAGCCATGGTCGATGTGCGTTATCGCGAATACAAGATCCTGCTCCGCGCCGACAAGTTCTTTGCCGCGAGCCAGTTCCAGGCATTCTGGGAAATCGCCGCTTCCATCGCGGAAAAGAACAAGGTCAAGGTCACGACCAACAAGGACGGCTTCCACCGGCTCGTTCGCGAGGTGCTGTTCTACGATACGCCGAACTTCGATCTCTATCGAAACGCCTTCATATTGCGCAAGCGCACGTTCTACGAGGATGGCTGGCCGCGCAACGACCATGAGTTGACGGTCAAATTCCGGCACACGGACCTGAACAAGGCCGCCGAGACAGACATGTCGCCGCGCATCATCCACGGCCTGACCAAGATCAAGTTCAAGGAGGAACTGCTACCGCTGAAGGATCAGCTCGGCGGCATGCGCAGCCTCTACTCGCACAACTGCGTGCTGACCTCGCCCAACATCGTGCTGAACCAGGGGCTGGAGAACATCGCCCAGGTGTTCCCGCCGATGGCCGGGATCGACATCCATCCGCAATCGTCGATCCACCTCGTCAACAACGTCGCCGTCGAGGAAATCCAGGTCAATGCCGGCAGCTTCGATTTCGGCCACGGCCTTGCCGCCAATGCCACCGTCGCGATCTGGCGCAACCGGGCGTCGGAAACCTCGCTGATCGGCGAATTCGCCTTCCAGGCGAAGTTCAAGAGCTACGACACCGTCCACGTCAAGGCGAAGGAGCGGGCGGATCACTTCTACCGCGCGGTGCAGATGAACGCGCCGGACTGGGTCGCGCTCGGCACCACCAAGACAGCCATGGTCTACGGCATCGGCAGTTCCGGCCTGCAGCGCGAGGAGTGAGGCGCGGCCGGAAGACCTGACCGCCCGCCTGCCCGGCAGACACAGGACAGACAGGCCAGGACAGACGGGCCAAGACAGACAGGCACCGGACAAACGAAAGGCCCCGCGGCATGCGCCGCGGGGCCTTGTTGTTTTGCCGTGAGAGGCTTCGCCGCGTCAGTGATTGTCGCGGGGCAGGCCCATGGTGTGGGAGATGTCCTGATACTTCACCGCCGGCTCCAGCACCGCGCCTTCGCCCATCTGGCCGACCATGCTGCGCTGGATTTCCTGCCAGGGAGTCTGGCTCGCCGGATACTTGTAACCGCCGGCCGCCTTGAGTTCGGCGTGGCGGGCCGCGAGTTCCTCGTCGGAGATGAGGATGTTCGCGGAGCCGTTCTTCAGGTCGATGCGCACGCGGTCGCCGGTGCGCAGCACCGCGAGACCACCGCCGGCCGCCGCTTCCGGCGAGGCGTTGAGGATCGAGGGCGAGCCCGACGTGCCCGACTGGCGGCCGTCACCGATGCAGGGCAGCGCATGCACGCCCTCGCGGATCAGGTACGCCGGCGGGCGCATGTTCACGACCTCGGCCGCGCCGGGATAGCCGATCGGGCCGGCGCCGCGCATGAACAGGAGCGTGCGGTCGTCGATGCCGAGCGACGGATCGTCGATGCGGTGGTGGTAGTCCTCGGGACCGTCGAACACGATCGCGCGGCCCTCGAAGGCATCGGGATCGTTCGGATCGCTGAGATAGCGGTCGCGGAACTCGTCCGAGATCACGCTGGTCTTCATGATGGCCGAGTCGAACAGGTTGCCGCGCAGCACGCGGAAACCGGCCCGCTCCTTCAGGGGCTCGGCGAAGCGGCGGATGACGCGCTCGTCCTCGATCACGGCGCCACGGCAGTTGTCGCCGATGGTGCGGCCGTTCACGGTCAGCGCGTCCTCGTGGATCAGGCCCTGCTCCATGAGCTGGTTGACCACGGCCGGCACGCCGCCGGCATGATAATAATCCTCGCCGAGATATTCGCCGGCGGGCTGCAGGTTCACCAGCAGCGGCACGTCCTCGCCGTAGCTCTGCCACTCGTCGATGGAGAGCTCGACGCCGATATGGCGGGCGAGCGCGTTCAGGTGGATCGGCGCGTTGGTGGAGCCGCCGATGGCCGAGTTGACGCGGATCGCGTTGATGAACGCGTTCTTCGTCAGGATGTCGGAGGGCTTCAGGTCTTCATAGGCCATGGCGACGATGCGCTTGCCGGTCTCGTAGGCCATCTGCTGGCGCGCGGCGTAGGGCGCCGGGATCGCGGCCGAGCCGGGCAGCTGCATGCCGAGCGCTTCCGCGAGCGAGTTCATCGTCGTCGCGGTGCCCATGGTGTTGCAGTAGCCGGTGGACGGCGCGGACGACGCGACGAGCTTGATGAAGCCTTCGTAGTCGATCTCGCCGGCCGCCATCATCTGGCGGGCCTTCCACACGATGGTGCCGGAGCCGGTGCGCTCGCCGTGGTGCCAGCCGTTCAGCATCGGGCCGACCGAGAGCGCGATCGCCGGGATGTTGACCGTCGCGGCGGCCATCAGGCAGGCCGGCGTGGTCTTGTCGCAGCCGATCGTCAGCACGACGGCGTCGAGCGGATAGCCGTAGAGCACCTCGACGAGGCCGAGATAGGCAAGGTTGCGGTCGAGGCCCGCGGTCGGGCGCTTGCCGGTTTCCTGGATCGGATGGACCGGGAACTCCAGCACGATGCCGCCGGCCTCGCGGATGCCCTCACGCAGTCGCTCCGCCAGCACCAGGTGGTGACGGTTGCACGGCGACAGGTCGGAACCGGTCTGGGCGATGCCGATGATCGGCTTGCCGGACTGAAGCTCGGCCTGGGTCAGGCCGAAATTCAGGTAGCGCTCCAGATAGAGCGCCGTCATGTCGGCGTTCGCGGGATTGTTGAACCACGCCTGGGATCTGAAGCGACGCTTGCTGCTGGTGTCGTCCATGTTGTTTTCCGCCCCGCTCAGGAGGCTTCCTCCGTTGGTCGCCAACCGACCTGTTCCAATCACGCCAAGCCGTCCGGAATCGCCGTTCCGGGATCGCAGATCCGGCCCTCCGGATCGCGGTCACTCGAACCGTTCCAAGCTCGCGCGGCCTAAATAAGGCCCAAAAATCATATTCGTCAATTCCATTCATATGATGTAACGTCCGGCCTCACTTCCGGCCCATCAGGAGGGAGGACGCGCGCCCGTGTCTTCGACCATGAACGACGGCGACGAGACCAGAACCGGCCCGAATGCGAAGCCGGTGGCGCGGCGGCGCAAGCCGCGTATGCGCCAGGAGATCGTCGCCGGCCTCGCGCGCCGCATCCTCTCCGGCCAGATTCCGCCCGGCGATTTCCTGCCGCGCGAGCCCGATCTCTGCGCCGAATACGGCGTCAGCCGCACGGTCATCCGCGAGGCGACCAAGGTGCTGGAATCGAAGGGGCTGCTGCGCTCGCGGCCGCGCCTCGGCACCGAGGTGCTGCAGGCCAATGCCTGGAACATGCTCGACCCGGATCTGCTGGGTTGGGTCGGCAGCGACTTCCACGACCCGCGCTTCGTCGATTCGCTGATGGAGGCGCGCAGCATCATCGAGCCGGCGGCGGCCGAACTCGCCGCGACGCGGGCAAGCGCCGCCGAACTCGCCGCCCTGGAACGGGCCTACCGGCAGATGGGCGTGTCGCTGCCCCACGACATCGATGTCGGTGCGGAGGCCGACATGGAATTCCACACCGCGCTTCTGGTCGCGAGCCACAACCATGTGCTCGCCTGCCTCGCCGGCGTCATCCGCGCCGCCATGGTCGCCCTGTTCGAGCTGACCAACCGCGCCACGGTGAGCCATGCCGGCGCGCTCGATCTCCACGGCGAGGTGGTGGATGCCGTGCGGCTGCGCGACCCCGCCCGGGCGCGGCGCGCCATCGAGGCCATCCTCGAAACCAGCAAGCGCGATCTTGCCAACCTGCGCGCGGCGCAGGCCGAGGCATCCCCCGGCGGCGGCTGACCGCCGCGGCGGTCACGCCCCGTCCGCCGGCGCCGATAAGGTGTTCCGCCCCGCCGCGCCAGCGCCTATCTTCCTCGTTCCAGCACATCGCGGCCGGCATCCGGCGGCGGAAAGAAAAGGACGGGGGAGACGCAATGACGAAGGCGAGAACACTGCCGCTGGAGTGCGGCCGATGACGACGAGCGTGAGCGACGCCAGCCTGCCCGCGCTCGCCGCGAAGGCCCGCATCCCCTCCTATGCCCGGTCCGAGATGGAGGCCGGCATCGTCCATTTCGGCGTCGGCAATTTCCACCGCGCCCACATGGCGGTCTATCTGGACGACCTGTTCAATCTCGGCCTCGGCCACGACTGGGCCATCGTCGGCGCCGGCGTGCGCGAGGCCGACAAGGCGATGCGGTCGGCGCTGGCCGCGCAGGACTACCACACCACCATCGTCGCCCAGGAGGCGGACGAGACCGAGGTGCGCATCACCGGCTCGATGATCGACTTCATCGATCCCGGCCGGCCGGACCTCGTGGTCGCCCGGCTTTCGGACCCGAAAATCCGCATCGCCTCGCTCACGGTGACCGAGGGCGGCTATCACATCGATCCCGCCACCGGAACGTTCAACGCGCAGGATCCGGCCATACTCGCCGACCTCGCGGATTTCGAGCATCCGCGGACGATCTTCGGCATGATGCTGAAGGCGCTGCAGGCCCGCCGCGCCGCCGGCCATCCGCCGTTCACCGTGCTGTCGTGCGACAACATCACCGGCAACGGCCACATCACCCACAATGCCCTGACCGGCTTCGCCAGGCTGATCGATCCCGAATTCGGCGCCTGGGTGTCGGAAGCGCTGTCCTGCCCGAACACCATGGTCGACCGCATCACCCCGGTGACGAGCGACCGCGAGCGCGAGCGGCTGCGCCGCGAGTTCGGCATCGAGGACCGGATGCCGATCTTCTGCGAGGGCTTCCGCCAGTGGGTGGTCGAGGACCGCTTCACCGACGGACGGCCGCCGCTGGAAAAGGTCGGCGTCACCTTCGTCGAGGACGTCGCGCCCTACGAATTGATGAAGATCCGCATCCTCAACGGCGGCCACGCCGCGATCTGCTATCCGGCCGCGCTGCTCGACATGGAGTTCATCCACGACGGCATGCACGATCCGCAGATCGCGCGCTATTTCGACAGGCTGCAGGAAAGCGAGATCATCCCGCTGGTGCCGCCGGTGCCGGACGTGGACCTTTCCGCCTACAAGCGGCGGATCGTGGAGCGCTTCGGCAACGCCAAGATCGGCGACACCAACCGCCGCGTCTGCTTCGACGGCTCCAACCGGCAGCCGCAATATGTGCTGCCGACGGTGCTCGACGGGCTCCGGCAGGGCAAGCCCGTCGCCGGCCTCGCGCTGATCTCGGCGTTCTGGTGCCGCTACTGCGCAGGCACGACGGAAAGCGGCGCCGCGATCGCCCCGAACGATCCGGCATGGGAGCGCATGAACGCCGCCGCCCTCGCCGCCCGGCAGGATCCGGGCGCCTTCCTCGCCATGAGCGACATCTTCGGCG
>JAEZMP010000381.1 GCA_023442215.1 Pseudomonadota bacterium | reverse complement strand
ACAGCGGCCACAGCCGCGTCCCCGTGCCGCCCGACAGCACCACCGGCGTCACGGCCCCCGCCGCGTCACCCGAAAGCCGCTTTCCCTCTCCCGACATCGCTACGTTCCCTTCCAACGCATCACAGGCAAGTCTCTCGCGCCACCTCATAGAGCGGCCGAACCGCACTGTACACTTCTATCAACGCGCTCCGGCCCGGCGGCCCGCATCGCTCGCGCCAAGGCCATGTCTCCAGCGCGCGCCGGCCCGATCTGCCGCGCGCGAACGCGACTTGACGAAGCACGCCGGACAGGATGTAACCCTTGGCGACGAATACGGCGACGCCGCAGGTTATTACCTGCTCATCCACTCGAAGATGCTGAACACTCTTTTGACGGTCCTTTTGACGGCGATCCGAGTATGACGCTCCGACATGCCCAAGATGACTTGAAATTCGATGGAGTTTAGAGCGCATCGATCTGCGTTCGGCCGCGCGAACAATCAGAACATTGACCGGGAATTGGGACTATAATGGTAACCGACGTTAAGCTGAACGGAAAAGTTGCTCTCGTTACGGGCATCACGGGTCAGGACGGCGCATATCTGGCCGACCTTCTGCTGTCGAAGGGCTACATCGTTCACGGCATCAAGCGTCGATCCTCGTCCTTCAACACGGGTCGCATCGAGCACATCTACCAGGATCCGCACGAACAGAACCCGCGCTTCGTGTTGCACTATGGCGACATGACGGACTCGACCAACCTGATCCGCATCGTGCAGCAGTGCCAGCCGGACGAGATCTACAATCTCGCGGCGCAGAGCCACGTTCAGGTGTCCTTCGAGACCCCGGAATACACCGCCAACGCCGACGCGGTCGGCGCCCTGCGCCTTCTCGAAGCCATCCGCATACTCGGGCTTGAGAAGAAGAGCCGCTTCTACCAGGCCTCGACCTCCGAGCTCTACGGCTTGGTCCAGGAAGTGCCGCAGAGCGAGAAGACGCCGTTCTATCCGCGCTCGCCCTATGCCGCGGCGAAGCTCTACGCCTACTGGATCGTGGTGAACTACCGCGAGGCCTACGGCATTCACGCCTCCAACGGCATCCTGTTCAACCATGAGAGCCCGCTGCGCGGCGAGACCTTCGTCACGCGCAAGATCACCCGCGCCGCCGCGGCGATCTCGCTTGGGCGCCAGGACAAGCTCTATCTCGGCAATCTCGATGCCCGCCGCGACTGGGGCCACGCCCGCGAATATGTGCGCGGCATGTGGCTGATGCTGCAGCAGGACGAGGCCGACGACTATGTTCTCGCCACCGGCGAGACCACCCCGGTGCGCACCTTCGTCGAATGGGCATTCGCCGATGTCGGCATCACGCTCACGTGGACCGGCGAGGGCGTGAACGAGCGCGGCATCGACACCGCCACCGGCCGGGAACTGGTGGCGGTCGATCCGCGCTATTTCCGTCCGACCGAAGTGGATCTCCTGATCGGAGACCCGACCAAGGCCCACACCAAGCTCGGCTGGAAGCATGAGACCCCCGTGCGCGAACTCGCCCGCGAGATGGTGCAGGAGGATCTTCGGGTCATGCAGACGGCAACGATCATGAAGGAGGCCTGAGATGGCGGCTTACTCACTCGCCGGCAAGCGCGTCTGGGTCGCCGGGCATCGCGGCATGGTCGGCTCCGCGCTGGTGCGTCGGCTGGCGCGTGAAGGCTGCGAGGTGCTGACGGCGAGCCGCGCCGATGCCGACCTGAAGAACCAGGCGCAGACCGCCGCGTGGGTCGAGCGCAATCGCCCGGATGCCGTGTTCCTGGCCGCGGCCAAGGTCGGCGGCATCATGGCCAACGACACCTATCCTGCCGATTTCCTCTACGACAACCTGATGATCGAGGCCAACATCATCGAGGCGTCGTTCCGCGTCGGCGTTGAGAAGCTGCTGTTCCTCGGCTCGTCCTGCATCTACCCGAAGTTCGCCCCGCAGCCGATCGTCGAGGAGGCCCTGCTCACCGGGCCGCTCGAGCCGACCAACGAGTGGTACGCCATCGCCAAGATCGCCGGCATCAAGCTGGCGCAGGCCTACCGCAAGCAGCATGGCGCCGACTTCATCTCGGCGATGCCGACGAACCTCTACGGGCCGGGCGACAATTTCGACCTGAACTCCAGCCACGTGATGCCGGCGCTGATCCGCAAGGCGCATGAGGCGAAGCTCGCCGGTGCCGACTCAATCACCATCTGGGGCACGGGCACCCCGCGCCGCGAGTTCCTGCATGTCGACGACTGCGCCGACGCCTGCGTGCACCTCATGAAGGTCTATTCCGACACGGTTCACGTCAATGTCGGCAGCGGTGAGGACGTGACCATCCGCGAGCTGGCGGAACTTGTCTGCAAGGTGGTCGGTTTCACCGGCGACATCGTCTGCGACACCAGCAAGCCGGACGGCACGCCGCGCAAGCTGATGAGCGCGGACAAGCTGCGCGGCCTCGGGTGGCAGCCCTCCATCGCGCTCGAAGCCGGCATCCGCGATGCCTACACGGCGTTCCTGAACGCCAATTACGCCGAGCGCGTGCTCGGACCGGCACACTGAACGCGCGCCGTCCGCCCGCCTCAGGCCGGACGGCACACGTCTCTCTCATCGATCGGAAGAAGGCCGGGAAACTGGAGAAGCTATGATTCAGTCATACCGTCATCGCTTGAGCAGGATGCTGCGCATGTCGGCATCTTCCGAGCCGGGGACGCGCCTTCTGCTGAACTCTCCAGCCGTTTCGGACGCCGACATCATCTTCGTGATCGACTTCGTCTATGGCCGGGTGCTGAAGCGGAAGCCGGACGCACACGGGCTGCTCTATCACTATCAGGCGCTGCGCGGCGGGCTCGACGTCGTCCACTTCATCAACGGCATGGTCGACAGCGACGAGGCGCAGGGGAAGTCCTGCCGCGGCCTGAGCTTTGACGACGCCGCCTCGATCGCCGCCTTCGTTTTCGAACGCTCAGCGGGACGCAAGCCCAGCGAGCGCGACATCGAGCCCTTTGTGGCAGCGCTCAGGACGGACGCTTCCGCCGGCACCTCGGACGAGGCGGCAGCGGCGGGCGAAGCGGCGGCCACGTCCGGTCTTTCCGAACAGGACGTCTCGTTCCTGATCAATTTCGCCTACGAGAAGTGCCTGCACAGACCGGCTGATCCCGGCGGTCTCGCCAACTATTCGTCGGCGTTCCGGGCGGGCATCAGCATCCGCCAGATCCTGCAGGAGATCGACGGCAGCACCGAGGCCGCCCTGCGCCGCGCGGAGGATGCGCGGCTCGACGACCTTTCCGACGGCGAGTTCGTGCTTGCGATCTCCGACGCCCTCCTGAACGGCGGCGGTATCGTGCCGCGGGATCTGGAGGGACTGAAGACGTTCCTCTCCGAGGACAAGGCACGCCGCAAGGAACTGGTGCAGCGTCTGGTCGCGCAGCACGTCGAGCGGCAGCAGGAAGACAGCAGCATCGAGATCGACCCCGATCGCTGCTGGATCATGGGCACGGACCGCTATCTGACGCGCGACGACTGGAACGAGCGCATCAAGGAACTCGGGCTCGACGGGCCGCGCCGGTCCGGCTCCGGCCTGCCGCCCCTTGCGGAACGTACCTTCGAGCACACCGGCGACTATGTCGTTTCGGCCATCGCCTCGCTCTATCGCGGCCGGAAATATCTCGAAGCCTTCCTGGACAACATCACGTCCCAGACCATCTTCGACCGCAGCGAACTCATCATCATCGATGCGGATTCTCCCGAGGGAGAGCATGAGCTGATTTTGGAGTACCAGAAGGTATATCCGAACATCGTCTACAAGCGGATGAACTACCGCATCGGCATCTACGACGCCTGGAACGTTGGCGTCGAGCTTTCCCGCGGGCGCTATCTGACGAACACAAACCTCGACGATCTCCGGCGGAGCGACTCGTTCGAGCTGCAGGCGCGCGCGCTCGACGAGTTCGCCTATGCGGACATCGCCTATCAAGACTTCCTCTACAGCTTCGACCACGCCTTCTCGTTCGAGGACGTCGAGCGGTGCGGCTTCCGCAGCGATCTGCCGATCGTCACGACCAACAACCTGATCGCCTACAACTCCCCCCACAATGCTCCGGTGTGGCGGCGAACGCTCCACGACGAACTCGGTCTGTTCGACACGACACTGAAGTCGGCGGGCGATGCGGAATTCTGGCTGCGCTGCCGGCTGGCGGGCAAGGAGTTCCACAAGATCAACACGCCTCACGTCGTGTACTTCCAGAATCCGGAAGGTCTTTCGACGAGGGCCGATTCCCGCGGCATCATCGAATCCCGCCGCAACATGCAGAAATATTGCCGGAAGCTGACGTCGCCCTACCTGACGATGTCGCGCGACCGATTTGCGGAGGAAGTCGGCATTTCGCCGGACGGCCTCGTCGGCGTGCCGCATTATTCGATCGCTCACGACGCCCTGCGTCTTCTCGGCCGGAAGCGCATGGCCGCCCTTGGTGAAGCGCCGACGATGTCGGGCGTCGGGGAATCCAGATCATGAAAATCGTCGTCGACGGCGTCTTCTTCCAGCTGGCTTCCACCGGCATCTACCGGGTGTGGGCCTCCATCCTTCCGCTGATGGCGCGCTTTCCGGACACAGAAATCGTCCTGCTCGATCGGGGCAAGAGCCCGCCCCTGCCGGGAATCCGCAAGATCGAGTTCCCCCGATACACCTGGAACAGCACGGCCGCCGATTCCCGCCTCCTCGAGATGTTCTGCGAAGACGCCGGCGCGGACGTCTTCGTTTCCACCTATTACACGACGCCGCTGACGGTCCCGTCGGCCCTCATCATCCACGACATGATCCCCGAAGTCTTCAAGTTCGACTTCAGCGGACGGGGATGGATGGAGAAGGAAGTCGCCATCGCCTACGCGAGCCGGTTCATCTGCGTTTCGGAGAACACCCGCAGCGATCTTCTCAAGTTCTACCCGGACATTCCCGCCGAGCGGATCGCGGTCGCCCATTGCGGGCTCGACAAGGCGAACTTCCGCGTTCGCGATGCCGGCGAGATCGCCGCCTTCCGGGCGCGGAACGGCCTCGACAGGCCGTACTTCATCCATGTCGGTTCGCGCGAGCAGACCCACGGCTACAAGAACGCCGTGCTGATGTTCAAGGCAATGCAGAACCTGCCGGGCGTCGATGCCGACCTCCTGTGTGTCGGCGGCGAGCCCAAGGTGCCAAGCGAGTGGTGCGAAGACCTCCAGCCCGGGACGCGGGTGCATCATGTGCACCTGACCGACGACGAGCTTTGCCTCGCCTATGCCGGCGCCGAAGCCCTCGTCTTCCCCTCGCTCTACGAGGGGTTCGGAATGCCCCTCACCGAGGCGATGGCCTCCGGATGCCCGGTCATCACCACCGAACTCGGCTCGCTCGGAGAAGTCGCCGGCGACGCCGCCCTGCTGATCTCGGGCAAGGATGTCCGGGAGCTGCGGGAGGCGATGCGGACCGTGCGCGAGCCCGCGACCCGCGAGCGTTTGATCGCCGCAGGCTTCAGGCGCGTCGCGTCGTTCGAGTGGGATGTGCTGGCGCGCGCCGTCCATGCGCAGCTGCAGCATGCCCTGGAAGACGGCAAGACCGCCGACTCGCAGGCCTTCCACGCTGAATGGCGCCGCGTGCGCCTGATCCAGGAAGCGGTCGACCCGCTGCTGTAGGGCGGCGGGGCGGGCCAGAGCATATCCCGTTCAGATCGAACCGGTCCGACCGACAAGGATATGCTCAACCCTCTGAATCTGGATCGCTCTTGTCCGGCAGCCGGTCGATCGGACCGGTTTCAAGAATGCAGCACGGTGTCGTCGTGCAGGTCCGTCCGGCCTGCGCGTGACCGGCCCGCGTCCTCTGCGCGAAATCTACGCCGCGCACACAAGAGAAGCCCGGCGCGCCGCCGGGCCTCACAGAACGCTGCCATGCTCGGGCGGCGGCCAATTTCGTCGGTTCACGATTGAGGCGGTGCCTGCGGGAACGACGCCTTGCGGATGAACAGCCACACCGCGCGGCCTTGCGGATCGACGAAGGCCCGCTTGGACTCGAACGCGGGATCGTTCCGCAGCGTGTCGATGATGCGGCCCTGATAGCCGACGCTCGGAAAGCTGAAATTGTCCGGCTGGCCGATGATGCCCTGATCCGCCGCGACGACGATGTCGGACTGCTTGATCGCATCGAGATATTGCGCCCAATCCGTCCAGGTGTACCCCGTCAGGTACCGTCCGAACTGGCGCTGCTGGCGCGCCCAGAAATCGATCGTCGCGTCGTAGGCGGGACCGGGCACTGAGAAGAAGAGCGTCACCGGCGGCTGCCCTGGCGCACGGCTCTGCATCTTCTCGATGATCGTCGGGAAGATGGCTTCGTTCGCCTTGTTGACGATGACCATCGTCGGGTTGTCACGGCCGAGATTTCCGGTCTTTGGAGTCCAGGCCACGACGAAGATCGCCACACCGGCCACGAGGACGAGCTTCGGCTGGAGGTTCAGCGACGACACGATAAGCCCGAGCGCGTAGACGCAGGTCGCGATGACCGGGCCATAGAAGATGCTGCCGAGGTGGAATGTCTTCATCACGCTGGCCGTCGGCACCGCATAAGCGATGAACACCGTCAGCAGCAACAGGCAGAATCGGACGAGGAGGGCGTAACGCCTGCAGGCGGCAAGCACGGCGATGCAGGCGATCCAGATCGGCAGGCAGGCATACCAGAACCAGCCCAGCAGGATCGTTCCGTTGAAATGGTTCAGGTAGAACGAGATGTGCCCCCAGAGAGACGTGTGAGTGGTCCACACCTCCTTGTCGGTGACGAGGGCGGCATAGATGTACTCCCAGACGTGTTCCCAGCTGAAGCACAGATAAAGGAGGATCGGCGCCAGCGCCGCCGCGATCACCGACGCGGACCGGCGCAGCACCGGCGCGACGCCCGCCCGGCGGTCGAGCAGGAAGCACGCCGCCGACTGCAGGACGATCCCCGACCCGATAATGACGATGGCAGCCGGCATGCCGGACGGCTTGGTGAGGACGGCGAGGCCGATCAGCAGCCCAAGGCGGATCGCGGCCGGATATCGCATGCCGGTCAGGTCGGCGCACGCGGTCAGGACGAGGCTGAAGCCCACGAGCAGGCCCCATCCGATGTCCGGCCGGAACTCCGAGATCAGGAAACCGAACATCGGGGCGGCGAACATCGCCACGATGATGCCGACCCGGCTCCAGTCCGGCAGCCGGTCGAGGACGCGCCACGCAAGCAGCGCCATGGCGGCGATCCAGACGCCGTTGAAGGCGTATGGCGCCCCATATTGTTCCGCGCCGAACAGGAAGCCCAGCGTGCCGATGACCGCCAGCACCGGGGAGTGGGCCGGCATGAACGTGAAGCTCTTCAGGAAGCCAAGGATGCCGCCGGCATCGAGATAGGTCAGGCGTGAAATGGCGTCGTTGAGATAGGAGACATCGTCATAGATCGGAACGAGCGTCAGCCGTCCCGCCCTGATGATGTAGGAGAACGAGATCGCGAAAAACAGCGCGCAGAAGACCGTCAGAAAAAGCCGCGCCGCCCTCGATTGCCCCTGCACCATCAACGCTCCCCTTCGAATTCAGCCCGCGCGGATGCGCCCGGACGCCCTATGAGTGCTTCCCGAACACGCGCCGAGACATGAGGACATAGCTGGCGGCGGGTATGGAAACGATGACGGCAGCCACACCCAGGATGTGGCTGAGATGCAGGATGTCGACCAGGATCGTCATGATCAGCGCGGATGCGATCAGGCAGGAGATCTGGACGGCGAAGAAGCGGGGCAATTCGTAGGACAGTTCGCCCTTCGCACGGAAGGTCCAGTATTTCTGTCCCGCGAACGACACCGGGATCGCGATCAGATAGGCGAGGACGCTGGCCACGAGGCCGCTCATGCCGAGCATGTCCACGCCGACGAAGGCGCACACGGCATAGACGGCCGAGGCCGCCCCGCCCGTCATGGCGAAGCGCACGAGGCGCCAGAGCAGGGCACGATCGAAGCCGACGATGCGTCCCGACCCGGTGGAACCGCGCGTCATCGGGTGCGCTGTCCGCCGCCGGGCCGGGTTCCGGTCACATAATATTGCGCGCCCAGCGGAAGACGGGAAAACACCCGGTCGACGGCGCGCAACGGAGCATTCGCCGCCGGCACAGACAGGATGAACCGCGGGGTCACGTTCTCGAAGCCGGCCTCGTCGAGCAGTGCGACGACCTGCGTCTTGCGCAACAGCACGGCATCCTTGTCGAACGGACACCGGTTGACGACGCGCATGGTGAGCGGGTTGAGGGGATTGTGCTCGAACACCGCGAACAAACCGCCCGGCCGGAGCACGCGCAGCGCCTCACGCGTGAAGTTGGCCCAGGCGGCGGGCGGGACGTGGTGCATTACGCAGATCGTGAAGGCGGCGTCGAAGCTCGCGTCGGCATAGGGAAGCCGCGCCCCGTCGTAGCT
>JAEZMP010000346.1 GCA_023442215.1 Pseudomonadota bacterium | reverse complement strand
CGGCGATGCGCTGAGCCATGGTTCCCTCCGGCGATTCTCTTGTTCTCAGGCCGCCGCGCCCCAAGGCGCGACCGCCCCGCCGCCGCTTCCCGCGCGTGGCCGGCCGGATGGAATCATCCGGCCGAATCCGGCCCGCCCGGGGCTTCGGCAGCCTGAGCATATCCCTGCCGTTCGGATCGCGTCGATCCGGACGGGATATGCCCTACGCCTCGCCATCCGGGTCGCGCCGATAGTCCGCCTGCCGGATGCCGTGCCGCTTGAGCTTGTCGTAGAACGTCTTTCGCGGGATCGCCAGCGCCTCGACGGTGGCACGGACGTCGCCCTTGTTCGCCTCGAGTTCCCGGCGGATCAGGTCGGCCTCGAACCTGTCCACCCGCTCCGGCAGGCTGGCGGCGGGCGTGCCCGCATCGCCTTCGTGCGGCGCCTCCTCCGTCTCTCCGAGCCCGAGCACCACGCGCTCGGCGAAGTGGGCGAGTTCGCGCACGTTGCCCGGCCAGTCGTGGGCCAGCAGGTGTTGCCGCACCCCATCCCCGACGTCCGGCGGATCGATCCCGAACCGCGTCGCCGCCCGTCCGAGGAAATAGGCGAACAGCAGCGGAACGTCCGCGCGCCGTTCCCTGAGCGGCGGAATGCGCAGGCTCACGACGTTGAGGCGATAGAACAGATCCTCGCGGAAGGTCTCGCGCGCCTTCGGCTCCGCCAGGTCGGCCTTCGTCGCCGCGATGACCCGGATATCCACGGGCCGGACCTCGTTGCTCCCGAGCGGCGTCACCTCACGCGCCTCGAGCACGCGCAGCAGCTTCACCTGCAAGGCGAGGGGCATGCTCTCGATCTCGTCGAGCAGCAGGGTTCCCCCGTTGGCGTGCTCGATGCGGCCGATGCGGCGGCGCTGGGCACCGGTGAAGGCACCCGCCTCGTGGCCGAACAGTTCGCTCTCGATCACCGTCTCCGGCAGGGCGCCGCAATTGAGCGCGACGAACGGCTTGCGCGCGCGCCGGCTCCAGCGATGCAGTGCCGTGGCCACCACCTCCTTGCCCGATCCGGTCTCGCCGGTCACCAGCACATCGACATCGGCGGCCGCGACGTGGCGCAGGGTTCGCCGAAGCCGCTCCATCGCCGGCGTCTCGCCGATCAGCGGGAAGTCGTCCGTCGCCGCCTCCACGGCATGGCGCAGCCGGCGGTTCTCCAGCACCAGCCGGCGCTTCTCCAGCGCGCGGCGCACGGACGACGCCAGACGCTCCGCCGCGAACGGCTTGGTCAGGAAGTCGTATGCGCCATCGCGCATGGCCGAGACCGCGGTATCGACATCGCCGTGACCGGTGATGAACAGCACCGGAATATCCGGGTCGACCGCCTTGATGCGGCGGAACAGGGCCGGCCCGTCCATGTGCGGCATGCGGATGTCGGTCACGACGACGCCGGCGAAATCCGGGCCGACATGCCGCAACGCTTCCTCCCCGGATGCGCACGGCACCGGCTCGAACCCTGCCAGCGCGAGGCTCTCCGCGTTCGCCGCACGCAGGTCGTCGTCGTCGTCGACGAAAACAACCACCTCGGGCGCCGCGGAGGCGGAACGGGATGAGCTCATGACGTGACCTCCACCACAGCCGCCGGGACTGGCGGCGTCAGCGGAAGGCGGACCGTGAATACGGCTCCCCCTTCCGGCCGGTTGAAGGCGGAAAGCGTGCCCCCCGCCCGGCTGGCGATATCGTGGGAAATGACGAGGCCAAGACCGAGGCCCTTCGGCTTCGTCGTTGAGAACGGCGTGAACAGGGCCCCGAGGATCTCCGGCGCCAGCCCGGGTCCGTTGTCGGCGACGGTGATCACCGCCATGCGGGAACGCGCCGGGGCGGCTTCCGACACGACCTCCTCCTCGATGGCGAGGCCGATCTCGATCGTACCGTCGGTGCGGTCCGCCAGGGCGTCGATAGCGTTCTGCAGCAGATTCACCAGCACCTGCTCCAGCCGCACCCGGTTGGCGACGATCACGATGTCGGCGTCACCGGCCGGTCCCTTCAGCGCGATGCCGCCCGCCCGCAGCCTGTGGCCGACCAGCAGCAGCGCGCCGTCGATGGCATGCCTGATCGAGACATCGTGGGTTTCCGTCGGCGCCTTGCGGCCGAAGCCGCGCAGTTCCGCCGTGATCGCCCCGATCCGCTCCGTCAGGCCGGCGATGGTGCCGACGCTGCGGCGGGCGCCCGGCATGTCGCCCCGCGCGAGGTAGGTATCGGCATTGTCGGCATAGGTGCGGATGGCGGCCACCGGCTGGCTGATTTCGTGGGCGACGCCGGCGGCGATCTGGCCAAGGGTCGCGAGGCGGTTGGCCTGGCGCAGTTCGTCGCGAAGCACCTCGCGTGAGGCCTCGGCGCGGCGTCGCTCCTCCATCTCGTCGAGCAGCAGCAGGTTGGCCGCGCTCAGCGCCGCCGTGCGCTCCTGCACGCGGGCTTCCAGTTCGGCCCGCATTCTCGCCTCGTCCTCGCGGCTTGCGCGCGCGAGATCGCGCCGGCGAATGACGACCCCCGCGACGCCGAACAGCACCGCGCACACCGCGCCCGCGGTCGCCCAGCCGGCAGCCGATGCCCGCTGTCCCGGGCCATTGGCCGGCATCAGCACATGCAGCATCCAGTCCTTGGTGGCGACCGGCACCTCGACTTCGAGGAAGCGCCCGCGCGGGCGGTCCGTCGCACCGTCGAGAGTGACGAGCGCCTGGCCGCCGGTTTGCCGGGGCGGTCCGAGCGGCAGGGGTTCGAGGGGCGAGGCTCCGAACTGCCGGCTCGCCCGTATCTCCGCCCGCACCGCATCGTCCAGCGGCCGGTCGGTATCGAAGCGCCATTCGGGCACGCTGGTGATGAGCACGATGCCGCGCGGGTCGGTGACGAACACCGGCGCACTGAGCTCGCGCCAGCCCTGCTCGATGGCATCGAACTCGACCTTGACCACGATGACGCCGAGAAGACGGTTGGCGCTTTCGATCCGCCGGCCCAGATAGAGCCCGGGTCGGAGGCTGACATTTCCGAGGGCGAAATACTCGGTCGCATCGTCCGCGACGGCGCGCTGGAAATAGGGGCGGAACGAGTAGTCGCTGGCGACGAAGCTGTCCGGCCGCCGCCAGTTGCTGGCCGCGATCGCCACGCCGTGGGCGTCGAGCAGGTAGATCACGCCCGCCCGCGTCTCGGCGGCCAGCGCTTCGAGCCGCATGTCGAGCGCTTCCACCCGCGCCTGGATCGGGGCCCGCAGCGCGGCGCGCACGTCGGGATCCTCCGCGAGCACGAGGGGAACGGCGCGCTGCTTCTCCAGTTCGCCCTGCAGCAGCAGCGCGCTCAGTGTCGCGGCCTCCCGGCCCCGGTTCTGGAGCGCGGCGAGTTCGCGCGACAGCACGACCTCGTGGACGGCAAGGCCGACCGCGATTCCCGCCAGCAGCGTGACCGCGCCGACGACCAGCCATCGCGCCCTGCCGACCGACGAGGTCGCACTGCGTGACACGGCCGCCGCCCCGTCGTCCGCCATTGCAGCCGGTGCGGATGCGCCCTGCCCCGCTCCGGCTTCCCCGCGATCCGGCATATCCATCCGGCCTCCTGGATCGGTGCGTCTTTCCGCCTTTTCTATCCCATACCTGTGCGGATTTCCACACAATTTCAGATGCCAGCGACAAAGCTGTGAAACATGGAGATGTTTTAAATCAATAGGTTAATTCGAAATCGGGTCCGCCGCCGGCGCTGGCACGGTCATTGCTCTGGGTAAATCAGGAGGGTCGTGCGGGTTCACTCGCACGACGCCGCCCACAAACCCGAAGCGAAACATGAGCCCTCGATCGTGTACGGCGGCACACCGCCGACACACACCGGGCTCCCTGGGCAGGAAATGACAGTCCGATGGTAGCCACGATTCCAGCCGCGCAGCCGCGCCAGCCCCGCAGGTTCTACCGGCACCTCTATTTCCAGGTGCTGGTCGCCATCGCCATCGGCGTGACGCTGGGCCACTACTACCCCACGATCGGCGCCGAGATGAAGCCGCTGGGCGACGCCTTCATCAAGCTCGTGAAGATGATCATCGCGCCGGTCATCTTCCTCACCGTCACCACCGGCATCGCCGGCATGAGCGACCTGCAGAAGGTCGGTCGCGTCGCCGGCAAGGCGATGCTCTATTTCATCACCTTCTCCACGCTGGCGCTGATCGTCGGCCTCGTGGTCGCCAACGTCGTGAAGCCCGGCTACGGGCTGCACATCGATCCTGCGAGCCTCGACGCGAAGGCGGTCGCGGATTATGCCGCCAAGGCGCACGAGCAATCGCTGGTGGGCTTCCTGTCGAACATCATCCCCTCCACCGTGGTGGGGGCGTTCTCTTCCGGCGACATCCTCCAGGTGCTGTTCTTCTCGGTGCTGTTCGGCATCGCCCTCGGCATGATCGGCGAGCGCGGCAAGCCGCTGCTGAACGTGCTGCAGTCGCTGTCGAACGCGATGTTCCGCCTCGTCGCGATCCTGATGAAGGCTGCCCCGATCGGCGCGTTCGGCGCCATGGCCTTCACCATCGGCAAGTTCGGCATCGGCTCCATCGCGAACCTCGCCATGCTGATCGGCACGTTCTACCTGACGTCGCTGATCTTCGTGCTCGGCGTGCTCGGCCTCGTCGCGCGCTACAACGGCTTCTCGATCATCGCGCTCATCCGCTACCTCAAGGAGGAGCTGCTGCTCGTCCTCGGCACCTCGTCTTCGGAGGCCGCTCTGCCGAGCCTGATCGACAAGATGGAGCGTGCGGGCTGCTCGAAGTCCGTCGTCGGCCTCGTGGTCCCCACCGGCTATTCCTTCAATCTCGACGGCACCAACATCTACATGACGCTCGCGGCTCTGTTCATCGCCCAGGCGACCGACACGCCGCTGTCGCTCGGCGACGAGATCTTGCTGCTGCTCGTCGCCATGCTGAGCTCGAAGGGCGCGGCCGGCATTACCGGTGCCGGCTTCATCACGCTTGCCGCCACCCTGTCGGTCATTCCGGCGGTTCCGGTCGCGGGGATGGCGCTGATCCTCGGCATCGACCGGTTCATGTCGGAGTGCCGTGCGCTGACGAACTTCATCGGCAACGCGGTGGCGACCATCGTCGTCGCCCGCTGGGAGGGCGAGCTTGACACGTCGAGCCTCGCGAGCGCCCTCGCCGGCAAGCCGATCCTCGCCGGCGAGACCGAGCGCCCGCTGCTGGCGGAGTGATCCTCGACGTCCCCGGTCTCCTGAGGGAATTCCCCTCGATCTGAAAAAACGAAAGGCCGGCGGCGGCGTTCAAGCGCCCCCGCCGGCCTTTTCTTTTGGTCCGGGCGCTTTCTGTTCCGTCAGATTTCCGAGCGGATGCCGTCCAGGAGTTCGTCTTCGCCGGAGCGCGCGGCGACCGCCGTGCGGCTGGCGGCCGGCAACATCCGGCGGGCGACGCGGGCGAGGCCGTAGACCACCACGGACAGGAGCGTGATCCAGAAACTCGCCGGCCAGTCGGTGTGGTAGGCGAGCACAAGCCCGCCCCAGGCTTCGAGCAAGGCCAGCGCCGCGGCCAGCGCGACACCGCGGCCGATGCGAGCCGTCAGCAGCATCGCAGCTGCCGGGGGGCCGACGAGGAGCGCAAACACGAGCAGCACGCCGACGATCTGCGTCGCCTCGGATACCGCGACGGCGACGATCACCAGGAAGACGACCGAGACCGCCTGCAGGGGCACGCCCCTGGCTTCGGCGACCTCCGGCTGGAGGCTTGCGAACACCAGCGGCCGCAGCACCACCGCAAGCGCCGCCAGGGCGACGACTGCCATCACCGCGAGCGTCGCGACGGTGCTGCGCGAGACGCCGAGAACGTTGCCGAAC
>JAEZMP010000307.1 GCA_023442215.1 Pseudomonadota bacterium | reverse complement strand
GATCGCGGTCTCGTTCGCCTACGGCGTGTTCCACGCTGCCGGCCCCGGCCACGGCAAGGCGGTGATCTCGGCCTATCTGGTGTCGAGCCGGGGAACGGCGCGCCGCGCCATCCTGCTGTCGCTGCTGTCGTCGCTGCTCCAGGCCGGCGTCGCCATCGCCATCGTCACCATCGGCGCGGTGGTGTTCCGCGTCACCAGTTTCACCATGACCTCCATCGCCGAATGGGCGGAGATCGCCTCGTTCGGCGCGGTCACGCTGCTCGGCCTCTATCTCGTCTGGCGCAAGATCGTGCGCCCTCTGGCGCGCGCGCTGGCGTCATGGCCGGGCGGGGCTGCGCGCGATCGCGGCGCGGCGCAGCCGGCCGGCGCGGCGATGGCAGGCGCCATGGCGCCCATGTTCAAGGCCGGTGGCACCGAGACGATGGCATTGTTCTCCGCCACGCCAGCCGCGACCGCGTCCCAGCCGTCCTTCTCCGCCCTCGGCGGCGCCTCGGGGCCGGGCCGGATGCGGCTCAGGATGCACGGCGAGGCCCTGGCGCCGGATCAGATCCACGCGCCGGACTGCGATTGCGGCGGCCATGCCATCTCGCCCCCGGCGGCCGCGGCCGGCTGGCGGGCGGCGGCGGGCGCGGTCGTCTCCGCCGGTCTGCGGCCCTGCACGGGCGCGCTCATCGTGCTGGTGTTCGCGCTGTCCCAGGGGCTTTATCCCGCCGGCATCGCCGCCACCTTCGCCATGGCGCTCGGCACCGCGGCCACCGTCGCCGCTCTGGCCCTGCTCGCGGTGGGTGCGAAGGGCGTCGCCATGCGGCTCGCCGCCCGCGACGGTCGCGTCCTGCGCTTCCTGCACCGCGGGGTGGAGGCTTTTGGCGCAATTGTGGTGCTTGCTTTCGGATCGGTGCTGTTCAGTGCGGCTCTTTTGTCGCATCTCGGCTGAATGTGCGGCGGAAATGCGTCCGAACCGCATTGTTCCATTGCGCGACCCCGATGCTTTCGGTAGCCCTAAAAGGGACATATCGAAGAGGTCGCGACGCCGGACGGCATACACGATCAGGGGGGCGAAAGCCCATTCGTGTGTTGCTACCGGCAGCGGGGCAAGGGGGAACAAGGCAGGCGGCATTTGGATGCCGCCTGCCTTGTTTTTTTGTGCGTCTTGAATGTATTTCTCTTCGATTGATCCGCATTCAACTTGGGCGTTGCGCCGCCTCACCGTTGCGACGACGGCACCGCACCCGGCCGAACACACGCGGCACGCGCCTTGAACACGTCCGCGGCATGGGCCGCCGGCTGCCGCCGCGTCGCGCGGCCGTCCGTCCGGCCGATGCCCTCCCGCCTGTGAGGTCTTCCACGGATTTCAGCCGCCTCAGCACGCCCCCGCCGACCGGGGCGGCTCGATCCGGGCGGAACAGGCTCTCCATCAGGCTCTCTATGTCGGTCGTCTCGATCATCGGTGCGTCATGAACGATCCGCTCAATCCCCCGCAAGCCACCAGCCCGTCCGGCGAGGACGGTCCGGCCCTCACCTGGGAGCCGGGCGATCTGTGGGTGTTCGGCTACGGCTCGCTGATGTGGCGGCCGGGTTTCGCGTTCGAATCCGTGGCCGTCGCGCGGCTTGGCGGCTTTCACCGGTCGCTGTGCGTGTTTTCCCATGTGCATCGCGGCACGCCGGCCCAGCCGGGGCTCGTGCTCGGGCTCGATCGCGGCGGCTCCTGCATCGGCCGCGCCTTCCGCGTCGCGCCGGAGCGGCGGGCGGAGACGATCGACTATCTGCGCGAACGGGAACAGGCGACGGCGGTCTATCTCGAACGGAACGTGCCGCTTCGGCTGCACGACGGCACCCGCGTCACCGCCCTCGTCTACGTCGCCGACCGCCGCCATCAGCAATATGCCGGCGTGCTGGCGCTGGAGGAACAGCTGCGCCTCGTGCGCCAGGGCGCCGGCATCTCCGGCCACAATCGCGATTACGTGCTGTCGACGGTCGCCTCGCTCGCCGATCTCGGCATCCGCGACCCGCACCTGTCCTGGCTCGCCGACCGCCTTCGGCTTTCCGGCGGGCACGGCGAGGGCGGGCAAGGCGAGGTCTGACAGTACGAGGTCTGACAGGACGACGAAATCGGGCAAGGCAGCTGCGGGCAGGCGACCGCGCAGACCTGACCGCGCGTCCGGAAAGCGCCGTCGGTGCTTCCCCGGCTTTTGGCCTCAACAGGTCTTGCGGCCTCAGCAGGTCTTGCGGCCTCAAGGGGTCTTGAACACGGCACCCCTCTCAGGCCATATGCTAGCCGCCGTCCGCCGGGCCGCCTCGTGCGGGTTTCCGCGGACACCGGCCGGCCGTCCCGGTAGCTCAGCAGGATAGAGCAACGGTTTCCTAAACCGTAGGTCAGGGGTTCGAATCCCTTCCGGGACACCACTCTTCCGCGCTCCGCATCGGGCCGGATGGTTACTTGATGTACCAGCCCCACTTGTCGGCGGATTCGAAGCGGGTGACCTGCTTCACTTCGAGATAGTTCTCGAAGCCCCAGCGGCCGAGCTCGCGGCCGATGCCGGACTGCTTGAAGCCGCCCCACGGCGCCTCGGTGAAGGTCGGCTGCGAGCAGTTGATCCAGACGATGCCGGCGCGCAGCTTCCCCGCCACCCGCTCGCAGCGGGCGAGGTCGTCCGACATCACCGCCGCGGCGAGCCCGAACGGGCTGTCGTTGGCGCTGCGGATCGCCTCGTCCTCGGTGTCGAACGGCGCGAGGCAGACCACGGGGCCGAAGATTTCCTCCCGCCACACGCTGCTCTCGGGCGGCGTGTCGACGAACACGGCCGGCTCGATGAAATAGCCCGCCGGCAGGTGCGCCGGCCGCTTGCCGCCGGCCGCGAGCCGGGCGCCCTCGGCGACGCCGCGTTCGATGGCGGCCGTGACCTTGGCATATTGCCTGGCCGAGACGAGCGGGCCGAGCAGCACGCCGGCCTCCGTGCCGCTGCCGATAGTGATCCGGCCGCTCTCGGCGACGAGGCGCGCGACGACGGCGTCATAGAGCGGCCGCTCGACCAGCACGCGCGACGTCGCGGAACACACCTGTCCCTGGTTCCAGAAGATGCCGAACATGATCCATTCGACCGCCTTCTCGACGTCGCTGTCGGCGAACACCAGGAACGGCGACTTGCCGCCGAGTTCGAGGCTCACCCGCTTGATGTCGCGCGCCGCCGCCTGCATCACCCGCGAGCCGGTCGGCACCGAGCCGGTGAAGGCGAGCTTGTCGACGCCGGGATGATCGGCCAGCGGCTGCCCCGCCGCCGCGCCGAACCCGGTCACGACGTTGAGCACGCCGGCCGGCAGCCCGGCCTTGTCCGCGATGTCGGCGAGTTCGAGCGCCGTCAGCGGCGTCAGCTCCGACGGCTTCAGCACGAGGGTGCAGCCGGCCGCCAGCGCGGGCGCCACCTTCCAAGAGGCCATCAGCAGCGGATAGTTCCACGGGATGATGGCGCCGACGACGCCGACCGGCTCCTTGACCGCCGTCGAGCGGAACCGCGCGTCGGGCAGCGCGATCGCCTCTTCCCGCGTCGCGTCGAAACTCTCCGCGAGCCCGGCATAGAACTCGAAGCAGCCGGCGGCGTCGCCGATGTCCCACTCCGCCTCCGGCAGCGGCTTGCCGTTGTCGGCCACCTCGATGGCGGCGAGTTCGCCGAGCCGGGCGCGGATACCCGCGGCGATGGCGCGCAGCACCGCCGCGCGCTCCGCGCCGGAAAGCCGGGGCCACGGCCCCTCGTCGAAGGCGCGGCGGGCCGCCGTCACGGCCTTGTCCACGTCGGCGGCCGTCGCCGCCGCCACCTCGGCGATCGGCTGTTCCGTCGCCGGGTCGATCACCGCGAACCGGCCGCCCTCCGCGGGCTCCACCCACGCTCCGTCGATATAAAGCGCCTTCGGCATCGGCTTTCTCCCCGGCAATGGCCATGGCCCGGCGAAATTCGCCGGGCGTCACGAACCGTCAGTCCTCGACGGTGGTGCGCACCTTGAAGTGGCGCTTCTCGAGCTCGCGCATGTAGCTCGGCACGTCGAAATAGGATTCCGGCGCGAACACGCCCGGCCGCTTCGGCTGGGCGAGGATGAGCTGCGCGGCGATGGAGGCGTTCATCGAGGTGCCGGCATCGACATAGCCGTCATAGAGCGGATCGGGCGTGATCACGACCTCGCAGCGCACCGTCGTCGGCTTGCCGCCGCGGGTGCCGCGGCCGATGGCGAAATGGATCTCGCTGCCCTGCTGCTCGGGAATGCGGTCGCGGTTCTCGGCGATGTTGCGGCTGATCACGGCGCTCAGAACGTCGAGCGGCTTCACCGAAACGCCGCCGACGGTGACGGGATCGTTGTTGACGCCGAACCCGGCCTTGACGAGCCCGACCCAGGCCTCGTGCTCGCGGTGCGGCAGGTGCAGCTTCCAGGTGAACTCGCGGATGCCCTTCTCGCGGATGCCCTCCGCCAGCGGCACGGTGAGCTGCTCGGAATGGGGGGAATACATGAAGCTGCAGCGGCCCCACGGCGCCGGCAGGTCGATCTCCTCGGTGCCGGTCAGCGGCGCGCATTCCACGTGCCGGCCGTCCAGGAACTGCGTGCTCGGCTGGGCGTACTCGGCCAGCACCGTGGAGATCGAATAGGGCGGCACCAGCACCGGGTTCTCCGGTCCCTCCAGTTCCGCCGCCCAGTAGAGGTTGATGCGGTCGATGGTGTCGAGTTCGTCGGCCACCGCCCGGCACAGCACGTTGGACATGCCGGGGTCCGAGCCGACGCCGACGACCGCGGTCACCCCGGCCGCCTCGAAGCGGCCGTGCTCGGCGATCTGCTTCACCGTGAACACCCCGAGGCCGCCGAGGTCGACATAGGGCACGCGGGCCGTGAGCGCCGCCTCGAAGATGCGCATCTGGTGGCCGAGCAGCGTCGGCACCGCATTGATGCAGATGTCGGCGCCGGCAAGCGCCGCCGCGAGGCGGGAATCGTCGGTCACGTCCAGCGGGAACAGCGCGATGCGCGCATCGCCGAGCTCGGCCTTGAGCGCTTCCATCCGCTCGGGCGAGGCATCGCACACCCGCACCGTTTCGATCGGCACGATCGCCCGGTCGGAGAGAAGGTCGCGCACGATGCCGGCGCCCATCAGGCCGGCGCCGCCGAGAATGGTGATGTTCATGACGTTATGCTCGTGTTCTGTTCGCAGTCGCGGATCGGGACGGTTCCGGGTGTCGCGGGGGCGGATGCCCCTCAGGCGTGCTTGCGCCCGCCGGCGTCGTGGAACCAGTCGTCGGGATAGGGGTACCACCAGCCCTGGATGACCGGCTTGTGGTCGATCACCACCATCTTGGAGCGGCGGAAGGCGTCGAGCCCCTGGCGGCCGAGCTCGCGGCCGAGCCCGGAGGCCTTCCAGCCGCCGAACGGCAGGGCGTCGTTGTCGATCAGGGGATTGTTGACCCACACCATGCCGGCCTGCAGCCGGTCGGCCGCCTCCATCGCCTCTTCGAGCGAGGTGGTGAACACCGAGGCGCCAAGGCCGAACGGGCTGTCGTTGGCGAGCCGGATCGCCTCGTCGAAATCGGCGACGCGGCAGATTGCGGCGACCGGGCCGAAGCACTCCTCGCGCATGATCGCCATGTCGTGGGTGGTGCCGGTCAGGATCGTCGGCTCGTAGAACCAGCCGGTCGGCTGCGAGGGCGGAATGCGGCCGCCGGTCACGACCCGCGCGCCCTTCGCGACGGCGTCGTCGACGAGGCGCATCACCTTGGCGCGGGCCGCCTCGCTCACCATCGGGCCGATCTCGGAGCGGTCGAGCCCGTGGCCGATGCGCAGGCGCCGCGCCTCGCGGGCGAACGCCTCGATGAAGGCGTCGTGCACCCCATCGACGACGTAGAACCGTTCCGCGGAGGTGCAGACCTGCCCGGAAAGGTGGAACGCGGCGGTGACGGCGCCCGCCGCCGCGACGTCGATCGGCGCGTGGGCGGTCACGATCATCGGATCGCTGCCGCCGGCCTCGATCACGGCGGGCTTCATGCGGGCCGCGGCCGCGGCGGCGACCGCGCGGCCGGCCGCGACCGAGCCGGTGAAGGCGACGGCATGGGTGTCGTCGGAAGCGATCAGCGCCTCGGCGACGGCGGCGCCGCCCGGCAGGCAGGCGACGAGGCCTTCCGGCAGCACGTCGAACAGCTTCATGAACTCGAGCGTCGACAGCGTCGTCGCCGGCGCGGGCTTCACCACGCAGCCGTTGCCGGCCGCGAGCGAGGCGGCCACCGTCCAGCACATCAGCAGGATGGGGAAGTTGAACGGCATGATGTGGACGCTGACGCCCAGCGGCTCGTAGCGCACGTGCTGGAACGAGCCCGCCTGGGTCGTGCCGGCCACCTTGCCGGCCTCGTCCCGCGCCAGTTCGGCATAATAGCGGAACACGCCGGCGCAGTTGGCGATCTCGCCGATGGCCTCGGGATAGGGCTTGCCCATCTCCCGCGTCATCAATTCGGCGCAGGTCCGGAGATCCGCCTGCTCGATGGCGTTGGCGAGCCGGTGCAGCGCGGTGGCGCGCGACTTGGCGTCGAGCTTAGCCCAGCCGGCCTGCGCGGTGCGGACACGGCCGAGCACGCGGCCGATATCCTCCGCCGTCGTCTCGGCGAAGCGGCCGACGGGGGCGAGCGTCGCGGGGTCGCGAACCTCGCTCACGGCGCCGCCCGACGCCTCGAACCGGGGGTTGAGGAAGTAGACCGGCTTCTGCGGGTCGAACATTCGGTGTGATCCTTCAGGCGCCGGCCGGGGGAACGGGCGCGTGCGCCCGCCAGCCCGGCAGCGCGTCGTCCATCAGGGCGCGGATGTCGGAAAGCCCCGCGCGGTCGAGCGCGGCATCGAGCAGCCTGAGCACGCGGGGAATGTGAACGAGATAGCCGTGCTTGCCGTCGCGCTTGGACAGGCGCTCGAAATTGCCGGCGATCTTGGTGTGGCGGTGGGCTGCGAGCAGCCAGTAGTCGGCGAGGAACCGGTCCCGGTCGAGGCCCGGCCGCGCCGCGAGATAGCGCGCGACGAGCGCGTCCTCGAGGCCCGGGGCGAGGTCGCGCCGGGCATCCTGGGTGAGCGACATGAGGTCGTAGGCGGCGGAGCCCGCCAGCGCGTCCTGGAAGTCGAGCAGGCCGCAGGCGGCGACGCCGGTGCGGCCCGGGATCACCATCAGGTTGTCGACGTGATAGTCGCGCAGCACCAGCGCCTCGCGCCGGGTGGCGACATCGGCGAGCGCGCGGTGCCAGAGCGCCATGAACGCCTTCTTGAAGGCATCCGCATCGACCGCGGGCGCCGCCTGCGGCACGAACCAGCCGGTGAACATGCCGAGTTCTTCGTCGAGCGGGCCGAAATCGTAGGGCGGCACGTCGATGGCGAGCCCGTCCGGCGCGTCGTGCAGGGCGACGAGCGCGTCGATGGCGAGTTCGTAGAGCGGCGCCTCCGGCTGGCCGGCCGCGATCAGGCGGGTGAAGGTGTCCGAACCGAAATCCTCGATCACGGCGAGGCCGCGGTCGAGGTCCTGCGCGAACACCCGCGGCGCCGAAAGCCCGAGCGCGTCGAGGTGGACGGCGATGGCGAGGAAGGGCGGGAAATCCGCCGAACCCGGCACCACGTCCATCACCAGGCGCGGCGGCACCGCGCCGGCGAGGCGGAAATAGCGCCGCGGCGAAGCGTCCGCCGGCAAGGCGACGATCGTGGCGGGGTCGTAGCCGGCCGCCTCCACGAAGCGGCGCCGTTCGGCCGCCCGCGCGGCTTCTCCGGTCTCGCTCGATGCTGTCGCGGACATCGCCGCCCTCCTGCCGGTTTCGCCGGTCCTGCCGTTCAGCGGATCATGTAGACCTTGCGCACCGTCTCGTGCACGGTGCAGACGCCCTTCCAGTCCTGCGGGAAGAAGGCGGCGGTGTCCGGCTCGATCTCGATCACCTCGCCATTGTCGTGCACGTAGGTGCAGCGGCCGGAGAGGAAGTGGCAGAACTCGTCGCGCGTGACGTGGCAGACCCACTTGCCGGGCGTGCACACCCAGATGCCGCATTCGGAGCGGCCTTCCGGCCCCTTGTGCAGCAGCTTGCCGGAGGTGTGGGACTGGCCCTCGATCATGGTCGGGATCACGCCCCAGTCGACGAGGTCGGTCACGTCGAGCGGGTTCTTCAGAACGGGTGTCGTCATCGGGAAAAATCCGGTGTTCGGGGTCGGGTAAGCCGGCAAATCAAACCAGCATGTAGAGATTGCGCATGGTCTCGTGGACGGTGCATTCGCCCGTCCAGCCGGCGGGGAACATCACCACCGTGCCGGCCTGGACCTCGATCGTCTCGCCGTCGTCGCGGCGGTAGGTGGCGCGGCCGGCCACGAAGTGGCACAGCTCGTCGCGCGGGATCGACAGCCGCCAGCGGCCGGGCGTGCACACCCACAGGCCGGATTCCGGCTGGTTGTCGGGGCCCTTGTAGAGCAGCCGTCCGCTCGAATGCGAGCCGGGCTCGATGGCGTCGGGCTGCACGCCCCAGTCGACGAGGTCGCCGAAGGTGGTGGCGCCGTAGAGATGCGGCGCCGTGGAGGCGAGGGTCGCGGGCGCGTCAGCCATGGAACGTCTCCCCCTTCACCAGGGTATCGAGGATGACGGCGGCCTTGGCCGGGCCGTTCTCGGATTGCATCGAGGCGCTGGTCGCGGCCAGCTTCGCCTTCATCGCCGGGTCGTTCACGCAGGCATCGAGCTTCGCGGCGAGGTCGGCGTCGGTCCAGTCGTAACGCGGCATCTTGAAGCCGTGGCCGGTCTCCTGCACGCGGGTGGCGTTGTCGTGGCCATCCCACACATAGGGCATGATGATCGCCGGCTTGCCGAAATAGAGGCACTCCGTGAACGAGTTGTTGCCGCCGTGGTGGATCACCGCGTCGACCTGCGGGATCACGGAAGGCTGCGGGAACCAGCCGTCGATGATCACGTTCGGCGGCACCTCGCCGTACTGGTCCTTGTAGCCGCCGACATTGACGAGCGCGCGGTAGGGCAGCTTGCCGACGGTCTCGATGATGCGCTTCAGAAGGTCGACGTCGCCCGAACCGAGGCTGCCGAACGAGACGTAGAGCAGCGGCTTGTCGTTGTTGGCGGCGAAGGTCGGCACCTCGTAGGGCTTCTCCTGGCGGACGCAGCCCTCGAGATACTGGAACTGGTTCGCCGGCAAAGGATGGGACCGGTTGAACTTCACCGCCTCCGGATAGAGCAGCAGGTTCATGAACGGCGAGGCTTCGAAGAACTGGCCGATCGGATAGGCGTCCTCGCCGCACGCGGCCAGGAAGCCGTTGAAGTCGTCGTGGATCGGCTTGATCACCTCGTTGAAGCGGGCGCGGTAGCGGGCGTGGCCTTCGTGGTCGTTCTCGGCGCAGCCGGAGAGGTGCGGCGGGATCGCCTCGTCCTCGATCTCGTTCTCTGAGCACGAGATGATGCGCACCCACGGCTTGCCGAACCGCTTGATCGCCGGGAACAGGATCACGTTGTCGACGCAGATCAGGTCCGGCTTCACCTCGGCGAGCACGCCCGGCAGGTCCTTCTCGGCCCACTTGGCGCTGTCGACGATCGCGGTCCAGCAGTCCTTCACGTAGTTGTCGATCTGGTCGTAGGGCGACTTGCGGAAGTTCGGGATGTGGCCGTTGATGAAGTCTTCCCAGAACTTCGCCATCTGGTCGGCCGGCATCGGCGCGGACAGGTTCACCGGATAGGCCTTGAAGCCGTAGCCCTCGTAGACCTCGACGAAGCCGGGATCGGAGAGGAACACGGCCTTGTGGCCGAGGGCCTCGACGGCCTGGGCGATGCCGACCGAGTTGAGAGCCGGGCCGAACGCGGCCTCGGGAAAGAAGGCGATGGTCTTCTGTGCCATTGGGATCCCCCGAAGGTCAGGCGAGGCCCGGCCCCGGAAGGGGTGCGGGCCAGGGATTGGGTTCGGGCCGGAACGGGTTCAGGCCGGAAACAGGCGGGTGTCGGCGGCGCTCCAGCCGAGAACGACGTCCTCGCCGATGGCGACCGGGCGGCGGTCGGCGGCATCCGCCGTCAGCCGCACCAGGAAAGGCTTCGGCGAAAGCGCCGTGCGCACGTGGAGCTGCAGGTCGAGCCCGTGATAGGCGACCGCCTCGATGCGGCCGGCCGCGCTGTTGTCGGCCCCCTCCGCGC
>JAEZMP010000205.1 GCA_023442215.1 Pseudomonadota bacterium | reverse complement strand
CCGACGTCATTTCGAGATAAGCATTGGCACTCGAGGCGTTGATGGTGATCCTCTGTGCCAGCACGGGGCGCACCACGACCCCGGCCGGCACCGAGAAAGCCACCAGTGCGGTTGCGACCGCTCCGGAGGGCGAGAAGTCCGCGACCGGCGACCCGCGCATGAAAAGGTCGCCAGTCTGCAGGAACGTCACGATGGCGGCGGATTCCCTCAGGATCGACCCGATCCGGCGCACATAGAGATAGTCCGCGCCGCCGGTCTCCGCCTGCAGGTGCCCCAGCACCGTGGCCGGCGTCGCCGAGGGGTCGAGATAGACGTCAACGTCGAGCCCGCCCGCCTTGCTCACCAGCCAGACGTGATAGGTGCCGTTGGCGATGGCCGCGCCGGAATAGCGCCCGCCCTGCCCGCTGCCAGCTGCCCACCCGGCATCGAGCCGCTTCGTCACCCCGGCCCCGAGCACCATGGTCACGGCATGGCTTTCGTCCCGCGCCTCGCCGGTCGAAATGTCGATGTCGTTGGTGGCGTCCGAAACGTTGTTGGCGAGCGTCAGCCCGTAGAGGTAGCCACGCGCCACGCCTCCCGCCGCCCATCCGGCGATTGCCCGGGCGGGCACGTCGATATAGACGTCCTTCATCCCAGCCGGAAAATCGACGAGCGCCCCGCCGTTCGACGAGGCCAGCACCTGCGTCCGTGCCAGAGTGACCGGCGCGGTGAAGGTGCCGAGCCCGCACTCCCAGGCCGGCCCAAGCGAGATCACATACCAGCAGGTGTCGCCGCTCGACAGCACCGCGGAAAATGCCTGATAGCCCGTCGGCGCACCGCCGAGCGTCATCGCGCCGGTGCCCGTAGAGATGGAAATCTCGCGGACCCGGTCACCCAGTTTGAATGCCATCACAGCCTCTCGTTGATCTTGAGCGAACGGGAGAAGGTCGCGAAGTACGGGTTGGGAATCGGCTCGAGGCTGTCGAGCAGCCCCCAGATCGAAGCCGCCGGCAGGTCGGCCGCCGTCGGATCGGTGATCAGCAGCACGTCGCTGTGCGTGCCTGCCTCAAGGTCGATCGTGTCCCAGGTCTCCGCTTCGGCTTCGGTCAGCGCCGAAAACGTCAGCGTGATCGTCCGATAGCTGTTGTCGCGGTCGATGTGCCGTTGCCCACCCCGGCTTTCGCTCTGCCGGCTGCGGTCGACCCGCGCGCGGCTCCACCCGTAATCAAAGTTGATCCCGAACTGCGTCCGCAGGCCGATGACGATCCGCCCGGCCTCGATCCAGCCAAGGGAGGCGTCGGCAAGGTCGATCCGCACATAGCGGGCGGACACCGGCGCCGGCAGCGGGTAGACCCAGCTGGCGAGCACCGCCGAGCCGAACGTCTGGTCGTCGGCATCCGTCGCGTCGACCGTCAATTCCACGGTCGCGCCCGGCGCCGCCGTGCCGCCGATCAGCACCGTACCGGATGCCGACGGCCAGTCGCTGTCATGGACGATACCGGTCACGCCAGACGGGTCGCTGGCGGAGAGCCGCGCACGCACCGTTCCCGACGCCGTCAGGTTCAGGCCGAACAGCGCGATGGTGTCGACGCTTTGCACCGACCCGAGATCGACCACCACCCATGCGCTGGCTGCCACGGCCCGCCAGTGCCGGCCGATGTGCGGGTCGAGCAGCAGCGTCACCGGCATAGCCGGTTCCTCGGCGGACGCCGTCAGCGTCCCCGCATCCGCGAGATTGCGCCACAGGATCGCGGCATTCCAGGCATTGGTCATGTCAGCCGAACCCCAGGATTTCCGTTGTGTTTGCACCGGCGTCGAGCTTGATCTCGACGACGGCGAGCAGGCGTCCGCCCGTCAGGTCCCAGCGTGGAAAGGTCACGCTGATGACCTCGCCGATGTCGCGGTCTAGCAGCGCCTGGGCGAGCGAGATGCGGTAGAGCGAGCGCGGCACGCGGTAGAGCGCTAGCAGGCGCGCCGCCTCCGCCTGCGCATCGGCTTCCGCCGCGAAATAGCTCTCAATCGGGTCCGGGTCTTGCGCGAGCGGATGGTCGGACGCCACGGACGGCGCCGCCGCTTCCGCCGTGCGGTATCCCTCCGCCAGCCAGGCCCGCCGATCCGCCGTCACGATGCCCGCGAGGTCCGTGGTCTGCGGCGTCCAGTTGCGGGCATAGCGCACGCGCCGGCGCCATGGCGGCGGCCAGATGCCGGACGGGAGTTCCTGCCGGTCGATATCGACGATGTCGACGCGGTCGAGCGCCAGTACCGGCGTTCCGGATGGCGCGTCGAAGATGCCGACCTGAAACAGCCCAGCCCGGCTGAAGCCGGCCCACCCGCCGATGCCGCCGGTCAGCGCGCGCACGGCCTCGCTCACCGTCGTTGCGGCGTCTGGTTCGAAATAGATGCCAACGGGCGCCGGTTGCGCGGCATCGACGGCGGCGAAGGTCGCGGCGTCCGTTTCGGCCGAACCGATGCCGGCGGCGCCGATCAGCCGCCGGACGATTCCGGCCGTGGTCTCCACGTAGCCGCCGGCGGCATCGCCATGGACATCCCACGTCACCTGTCCGATTTCGGACGACGATGCATAGGCAATCCGCGCCCACCCGGCCGCAAGGCAGGTCGCATAGGTTCCCGCTGCCACCGTTGCGGCGAGCAGTGCAGCAAGCGAGCCGTAGTTCGTGCCGCCCGTCAGAGCCGAACCGCGCACATAGCAGCCAGTCACCGCCGAGATCGGCCCATCGCTGATCTGGTAGGCGAGCGAGGTCGGAATCACGAGCGGCGCCGAGATGTTGAGGCACCGCCCATAAACGCGCGGCTTGCGCTTGCCCGCGAAGTCGCTCGTGCCTTCCGCCCCGCCGGTGCCGGCATAGGTCGTCGGAAGCACCGGCACTTCCAGCCGCGCGCCGCTGTCGCGGATCTTCACGATCATCTCGCTCTCGCTCGTGCTCCAGTCGGACGCCACGCCATCGAACACGGTGACGAAGTCGTCGTAGGAACCCGAAGGCGCGCCGGCGCGGATCGTGATGCTGCGGCCGTCGATCGCATAGCCGCCAATCAGGTAGTCATAATCCCCATCGGTGTTATCGAGCACCACCTCGCCCCAACCCGTCTGCATCTCGCCGATGCGGTCGCCCGAAAGGATCGAGCGCGTGAACGTCAGCGGCTGCTTCAAGGCCGCCGGGAAAAGCTGGCTCCCGGGCGTGTCGCCCGGCCGGCTCGAATAATCATCGGTCGCGGCATAGACCGCGACGATGTCGCCGCTCGTCTCGTCGAGCGGCCCGCTGATCGCGCGTGAAGAGATCGGACCCCAAAGCATCCCGGCTCCCTCAGATCGCCCGCGGGCGCAGTTCGACGGTGAACACCCGGCGCGGCGCCGCGGCGAGCACCGGCCCGGGCGCGACGGCCCCGGCAGAGGCCGCGCCAATCGCTCGCGGACGCATCTCGATGGTGAACACCCGGCGCGCCGACGCGGCAGGTGCCGGCGCGGCGGCGGGGGCTTCCGCCGCCGGTGTCGAAACCAGCCGCGGACGCAGTTCGATCGTGAACAGCATCGTCAGGCCCGCTTGAGCCGCGGGTCGCCTGCCATCTGCCTGGCATCGCGCCGCAGCGCGGCGTTCTCTTCGCGCAAGGCGCGCACCTCGTCGACGAGTTCGGCCAGCAGCCGGCCGTTTTCGACAACCGCCCGGTGTGTCGCGACGAATCCCGTCTGGATCGCGTCGACCACGGGCCGGTTGTCGTTCACGAGGCGGGATGCCCCGGACCATGTCCCGGCCCGCATCGCGTCGAGATCGCCGCGATACATCCCGGTCTGAGGTGCCGGCATCACGTACTCGCCGCCCGCGAGCGCGATGCTGCCGCCGCCGGCATAGCGCGCGATCACGCTGTCGACATCCCACAGCCCGTTGCCCACGATCCCGCCGCCGGCATAGGCGCCGACGAGGCCGCCCAGCCGCATTCCGCGCATGGCAAGCTCGCGCTGAGCGGAGGCCGTGAACTCGCCGACGATCGCCGATGCGGCCGTCCCGTCATTGCGGATGTGCGACCACCAGTCCGCATAGCCCTGCGCATCCGGCTCGCGGCCGAGCACCGACCGATAGAGCCACGTCACCAGGTCCGTTGTCTGTCCGCCGGCAACGCCTGTCCCGGCCCCCGCCTGCGCGATGCCGCCGGCCAGCGTGCCGTTGATCTGGCCGAGGCCGTACTGGACCGTCGCGAGGCTCGCGGCGATCGTCGCAAGCCCGCTGCCCGCGGTCCCGTTCAGCACCGCCGTCCAGTTCGCCACATCGAGGATGCCGGCCCCCAGCGCCGCCATCTGCGCGATCTGCGCCTTGCCGAGGTCGTAATCAGCCTGCGCGGTCGAAAGCTTGTCGATCGCCTGGGCGATGCTGTCCGCCGTGCTGTTGAGGTCGACGAGCGCCTTGCCCTGGTCGATCTGCGCGTTGCCCCAACCCTCGATCCCGCTCAGGCCCGCATTCACGCGCGTGAAGATGTCGGCATAGTTGGTGTCGGCGGAATAATAGTCCCGCGCGATGCCGAGATAGTCCTGTGCGCTGCCGGTCAGCCCCGACATGGCCGTCTTGTCGCCGAGCCGCGCCGCCGCGAGCGTCGTCTCATATTGCCGCTGCGCCTCGGTCAACCTGGACAGCGGGTCCAACACCGAAAGATCGTCGGAGAGCTTCAGCCCGGCCCGAAAATCCGCCACGCCGCCGATGAAGTCCTGCATGCTGGTGATCGCCGAGCGAAGCCCGTCTTGCGCCGAGGAAAGCGCGGATTCGAGCGAGCCGAACGCGCTGACCGCGCCGTCGAACGCGGTCTGAATCCCGTCGGTGATCGCCCGCCACCGTTCCGCCGCGAGCGCCGCCTCAAGCTGCACGATTGCCGCGCCACCGGCCGCGATCTCCGCCTCGCGCTCGCGTCGCGCCTGCCGGTCGATGGCCGCGATCTGCCCGGCGAGCGTGGAATTGTCGTTCATCGCGGTGAACAGCCGATCCTCATAACCCGAGATCGCCGAGGCGATCTCCGCTTCGGTCCGCGTCAGCGCGGCGCTGAACGCCGTCACGGCCCCCGTCAGTTCCGGAAACTGCGCGATCAGCGCGTCAAACGCCGTTCCCGTGAGTTCCGCCTCGTTGACCAGCTTCTGCGCCGCCGCGCCGAACCAGGTGTCGACGGCCGACGAATCGAGCCCGAGCAGGCTCGCGTCGTTGAGGTAGCCCGTCCGCTGCTTGATCAGCGCCGCCGCGTCGTTGAGATAGCCCTTGTCGAGCGCCGTGTTCGTCATCTGCCCGAGTTCGGTGACGAAATCCCCGCGCAGCCCCGCCAGCGCCGCGGAGACCCCATACGAAATCGCCGAGGCGGCATCGGAAGCCGACATGTCGAGGTCGGAGAGCACCCGCGTCAGCCCGGTCGCGGTGCCGTCGATCTCCTGCAGGCGCTGCGCGACCTTGGAAAGCGGCTCCACCGGGGCGAGCATGGAAAGCGCATATTTTCGCGCGGACACCTCGGCGTCCATCACGGCGCTGCCGCCAAGGTAGCCACCGGCTTCCTGCACCTGTTTCGCGTCGGCCACGAAATTCCGCAGGCTGTCGCCCGCCTCGATCATCGCCTGTCGCGCCGCGCCGAACGCCCCCGTCAGCCCCTGCCCGCTTCGCAGGGCATCGAGCGTCGGCGTGAACGCATCGGCGAATTCCTGATTGAGCCGGCCGCCGAGCTTGCCATAGGCCGACCGCAGATCGTTCAGTTCGACCGTCAGCTGTCCCGTCGGGTCCTTCATCGCCTCGATGGTTGCCGCAAGGCCCTCCATCTTCGAAAAGGCCTCGTTCATCGTGCTTTCGATGGTGCCGTAGGCCTCTCCGCCGGCGAGCGCAATGAACTGCTGCCGGTCCGAATACTGGCTCTTGTAGGCGGCAAGCCGCGCCTGTTCCTGGTCGTGGTTGGACTGGCTGTTCGCGCCCATGATGCCGAGCCCGCCACCCAGCAGCGCACCGAGGCCGGCGGCGAGCCAGCCGGCCGGGCCGGCCATTGCAAGTGGCCCGAGAAGCGCTGTGCCGATTCCCACTCCGCTCGAGATACCGCCAACAGCACCCGAAATCGCGCCGGTCAGCGGGTCCCCGGACTGCTGACCCGCGAAGAACGAGTTCGCAAGCCCTCCAACACCAGCCAAGAATTGCATTCCGGTCTGAACGCTGGCGTTTCCATTAAGCAGGCCGGCCACTTGCTGGCCGGCTGCTGCATTCTGCAACCCCGCCTGCAGTCCGCGTTCCGCGCCCTTCTCCACCGCCTTGCCCTGCGCCACCGCCTGCGCGGCCTGATCGGCCGTGGTGAAGCCCGGCGGTGTCATCTCCGGCAGCGCGGCCAGCACCAGCGAAAGCCCGTCGCCGAGATCGACCAGCGCCGTCCGCGCGGTGCCGAGGGAATCGCCCAGGCCGCGCAGGCTCGCGCTCTGCGCGTCCATGGCCCCTACCACCTGCTTGCCGGCATCGTTGATCGCGCCGCTATAGACCCAGTGCACCGCGTCGTTCGCAACCGGCTGGCTGAAGCCGTTCAGGGTCATGATCTGTTTCAGCAGCGTCCACTGCTCGCCCGACAACCCCTTCACCGAGATGTCGACCGCGAGCCCGCTCTCGTGCGCGCTGTTGCCGGGCGCCGCCACCGGATAGGGGTTGCTGGCCCGGTTCGCATAGAGCGTCGCCTGATCCTCATAGGTCCGGAACATCTCGGTGATGACCGGCTTCAGCCCGGCCTCCGCCGCCTGCGCCATCGCCGTCGCGAGGTTCGCCGACACGCTGTCCTGCAGCCCGGCGATCTGGTCGGGCCGCAAGGAACTTTTCGTGAACTGCGAAAGATACTGGTCGACGTCGCCGAGAACCCCGGTGATCTTTCGGGTGCCCCCGTCCAGCGAGCCGACGAAATTGTCGATGGCCGATTGCGCGTCGGATTGTCCGCCCAGCCCCCCCGGCGCGTAGCCGTTCACCACCGACACGAACATCGGGTTGGCGGAATTCGAGCCGAGCGTGCCCGTCGCCAGGCCGCCATCCGGCGCGATCCCGCCGGACGCCAGTCCATAGGCCCCATCGGTGGAGCCGTTGCGAAGCGCATCGCGGATCGGCCGCGAGATGTAGGTGTCCCAGGTGATCGAGGCCATCGCGCCGGTGAACTGCTTCAGCGCGTCCGTGGCCGAGGAAAATCCGCCGATGGCGGACTTGCCGAGATTGTTCAGGGCATCGGCCATCTGGTCGACCATCCCGAAATCCATCGAATCCGTGAAGTCGCGATAGGCCGCCGAGGCCTGCGCTGCCGAGATGCTGCCGGCCGCCATCTGGTCGTTCAGGAACGCGGTATATTCGCCGAGCCGCAGCACCTGCGTCGCCGGCAGCGCTTCGATGGAAGCACTGAGGCGCTGCAGATAACTCTGCTGCACGTTCAGCCGTGCGAAGGCGTCGGCATTGGCGCCGACCCGATCCGCCAGGTCCGACGTGATCGGAATGCCCCGCGCCATCAGCCCGTTGAGCTGTTCTTGCAGGTAGACCGAACGCTGCTGTTCGATCGCCGATCCCCCCAGCGCGTCGGCCTGGGCCTGCAAGCTCGCCCGCTGCAAGCCCAGCGCCCGCGCTTCGTCTTCCAGAGGTTTCGTGATGCTGTCGTGCTGATAGAGCGCGATTTCCGCGCGCCGCGCGGCGGCGAGCGCATTGGTCGCGCCCACGTTGCCTGCGGCGAGGTCCATCTGCAGCATGTAGCGCCGGTTGATCTCGTCGAGCCCGGCGGCATATTCCGGCAGCCCGGCCCGCGCCAGCGCCGCCTGCTGTTCCTCGGCCGCCTTCGTCGCCTGCCGCGTCCCATCCAGCGTCAGGCGCTGCTGATCGATCCGCTTTGCCGCCTCGAGCGCCGACACGT
This sequence comes from Pseudomonadota bacterium, assembly GCA_023442215.1. Lineage (GTDB taxonomy): Bacteria > Pseudomonadota > Alphaproteobacteria > Rhizobiales > Segnochrobactraceae > Pseudoxanthobacter. The sequence goes on along the minus strand of JAEZMP010000205.1, from coordinate 1,722 downwards.
CGCCGAACGCGACATTCGCGCCGGCGATGTTGCCGGCCCCCTTCATTGCCCGCGCCAGGCGCTGCGCGGCGGCGATCTGGTCGTCATATTTCTGCCCGATCTCGGCGATGCCGCGGGCATAGCCTTCCAGTCCGGCGACATTGAAATCGCGCTCCGCCGACAGCCTTGCTTCCAGCGCGGCATTGTGCAGCGCCCCGGCAAGCCCGTTGATCTGGTCGGCGGCCTCCTTCAGCGGCATCGTCGAGGCGATGATCTTGTCGATCATCGTCTGCAGGGCGTCGCCGACACCGGTGGCGTCGCGCAGACCCAGCAGGCGCTCGTGGAATGCCGTCACGTCGGGAACCCCGGCGGCGGACGTGTCCGAGAACTGCTTCACCAGCCGGTCGAGATCGGAATAATAGTCGATGCCCTGCTGCAGGGTCGGAACGTCGAGCCCCAGCCGCGCCGGGTCCGGCGCCGGCAGCCCGCGCGAAAGGTTCATCTGCGCCAGCCGGAACGTGTCGAGTTGTTCCGCCACCGTGGCCGCGAGGCTCTTGCCGAACCACCCCTCACCGGATGTCAGCGACGCGGCAAGATCGGTCCTGATCCGGTCCGCCGCGGCGCCGGACTGCGCACGCATCAGCTGCGTTACCGCCTGCTCGGAATAACCGGCATAGGACCCCATCGCCACCCGCGCGTTCTGGAACGCTCCGCCGAGCGCCTCGAGCGAATCCCCGTAGCGCTGCGTCAGGTCGGTCAGCTTTTCGGTTTCGCTTTCTGCGGACGAGAAGAACAGGGTTGCCGCCCCCGCGACGGCCGCGACGCCGACCACCGCCATGTTGAGCGGGTTGAGGAAGGCCGTGAATCCCGTGGCGAGCGCCCGGCCAGCCGTCGCAAGCGACGTGCCCGGCTCGAACATCTGGCTCACCTGCATGCCCTGCTGCAAAAGCACGGTGAACGGCGACTGGCCGGCGGCGAGCGACACCGCGATGTCGTTGAGCTGGTACTGCATGTTGGCGAGATGGCCGGCGGAAAGCTGCCCGGCCTGCCCGATCCCCGCAAGCCGCCCGGCGGCCATGGTGGCGGCGGACCCGAACGCATCGTAGCCCTCGATCAGGCCACGCTGCGCGGCCTCGTATCGGTCCGCCTGGATCGTTGCGGCCTGGTACTGCATCATCAGCCGCTCGACGGTGCGGGCAGCGGCTTCCGCTGACGTCGCACCGGACCCGAGCGCCATGTCGACCGTGTTCAACCCGCGCTCCAGCGCCCGCGCGGCGCGATAGGCGCCGTCGAGCCGCTGGTTCAGGCCGTCATAGCGTGCGGCGGCGCTCGTCACCTTGCCGCTGCCGCGTTCCGCCGCTGCGCCGGCCGCCTCGGCAGAGGAACCCGCCTTCGCGAATGCCGCATCCACGCGGTCGAGCGACGCCTGTAGTTCGCGGTCGCCCTCGGCGCCGAACTTGACCGTGATCTGCCGGATGGCCTGAAGGTCCATGGCGATGTCCCATGAAAAAAGCCGCCCTGAAGGCGGCTTGTTTGCGTGACGGGTGGCGTGCTCCTACACTCGCCGCGTGCACGGGCGAGGGAGCGGATTATGCGGGCGGTGGCGGTTATCTTAGTGGCGGTTGGTCTGGCGGGGTGCGTTACTTTGCAGGCGCTACCCGGCGCGGAGAAAGTAAGGGTTTCATCTAATGTAGAACTCGTGCGCGGGTGCAAGTTCATACAACAAGAGAACTTGGATATTAC
>JAEZMP010000157.1 GCA_023442215.1 Pseudomonadota bacterium | reverse complement strand
TACCAGCCGAACACGGTCGTGCGGGTAAGGACGCGCACGTTGCCGAGGCTCGCGAGTTCGGCAAGCGTCGAGGCGAGGAACCGGTCCGCCGCCACGTCGCCGACGGTCGCGCTCTCGGCGAGCAGCGAGCCGCCCGGCTCGCTGCCCTCGTCCATGACGATCACGTTCGCTCCGGCGCGGCCGGCCGTGAGCGCCGCGGCGAGGCCCGTGGGGCCCGCGCCGATGACGAGCAGGTCGCAATGCGCCCAAGCCTTCTCATAGCGGTCGGGATCGGGTTCGTCGCCCGCCCGTCCGAGACCGGCGGCTCGGCGGATCAGCGGCTCGTAGAGCTTCTCCCAGAACCCGGACGGCCACATGAAAGTCTTGTAGTAGAACCCGGCCGAGAGGAACGGCGCGACCAGCCCGTTCGCGGCGCCGATGTCGAAGCCGAGCGACGGCCAGCGGTTCTGGCTTTCCGCGACGAGACCGTCGGCGAGTTCCACCACGGTCGCGCGGCTGTTGGGCCCGCGTCGTCCGCCGGTGCCGACGGTGACGAGCGCGTTCGGCTCCGCCGCCCCGGCGGTGTAGACGCCGCGCGGCCGGTGATATTTGAACGAGCGTCCCATCAGCACCCGTCCGTTGGCGAGCAGCGCCGAGGCCAGCGTGTCGCCGGGATGGCCGGACAGCGCCTCGCCGTCGAAGCGGAACGCGAGCGTACGGCCACGGTCGATCCGGCCACCGTCGGGAAGGCGGAACGCGGTCACGGCCGCGCCTCCGTACCGAGCGCGGCATCGCGCACGGCGAGGGTTTCGTGGGTGGCGGTGTTTCGCGTCACCTCCAGCCAGCGCCGGCAGCCGCCGGTATGCTGCCAGTGCTCGCGGTGCGGGCCGCGCGGGTTCTCGCGCATATAGACATAGGCGAACCACTCATCCCATGAATCATCCGGCGCTGGCCGCTGGAGCGCGGAACCGCGGACGGTGAACTCCTCCCGCGGCCGCGGGCCGCAATGCGGGCAGTGGATCAGGCTCGCCATCGTCTTCGTCCCCAGAGGATCGGCACCAGAGGATCGGCACCGTGCGGTGCGGGTCGGGTGAGTATCGGTCGGTCTCAGTGCAGGTTCGGCTGGGCGCCCACGCCCTTCTCGTCGATCAGTGCGCCGCGGGCGAAGCGGTCGAGGCGGAAGGCGCGGGCGGTCTCGTGCGGCTCGCCGCGCGCGATCAGGTGGGCGAAGCAGAGCCCGGAGGCCGGCGTCGCCTTGAAGCCGCCATAGCACCAGCCGGCATTGAGATAGAGGTTGTCGAGCGGCGTGCGGTCGATGATCGGCGAGCCGTCCATCGACATGTCCATGATGCCGCCCCAGGATCTGAGGATGCGCAGCCGCGATAGCGCCGGGATCATGGAAACGCCGGCCTCGGCGACGTGCTCGACCAGCGCAAGGTTGCCGCGCTGGGCATAGGAATTGTAGCCGTCGATATCGCCGCCGAACACGAGCCCGCCCTTGTCGGACTGCGAGACGTAGAAATGCCCGGCGCCGAAGGTGATGACCGTATCGATCATCGGCTTCAGCCCCTCCGACACGAACGCCTGCAGCACATGGCTTTCGAGCGGCAGCGTCAGCCCCGCCATCTGGGCGGTCAGGCTGGAATTGCCGGCGGTGGCGAGCGCCAGTTTGCCCGCGCCGATGAAGCCGCGGGTCGTCTCCACCCCGGTTACGCGCCCGCCCTCCCGCCGGATGCCGGTGACCTCGCAGTGCTGGATGATGTCGACGCCGCGCGCGGAGGCGCCGCGCGCGTAGCCCCAGGCCACGGCATCGTGGCGCACGGTGCCGCCGCGCGGCTGCAGCAGGCCGCCCTTGATTGGGAAGCGCGCATTGTCGAAATCGAGGAACGGCAGCCGCTGCCGCACCGCCTCGCGGTCGAGCAGTTCTGCGTCGACGCCATGGAGCCGCATGGCATTGCCGCGGCGGGTGTAGGCATCGCGCTGCCCGTCGGAATGGAACAGGTTCAAAACGCCGCGCTGGGAAACCATGGCGTTGAAATTGAAGTCCCTCTCCAGCCCCTCCCACAGCTTCATCGAAAGCTCGTAGAACGGATTGTTGCCGGCAAGCAGGTAGTTCGAGCGGATGATGGTGGTGTTGCGCCCGATATTGCCGCTGCCGAGCCAGCCCTTCTCCAGCACGGCCACGTTGGCGACGCCGTACTCCTTCGCGAGATAATAGGCCGTGGCGAGGCCATGCCCGCCGCCACCCACGATCACCACGTCGTAGCGGGGTTTCGGCGCGGGCGTGCGCCAGGCCGGCTTCCAGCCGCGGTTGCCAGAAAGGCCGTTCAGCAACAGGGACAGGGCAGAATAACGCATCGCGGCTCCGCCGGCTGGGATGGGTCATCATCGCGCGAGTGGTCGCTGCTGGCTTGCAGGAAAGAGACGCTTCGCGATAGTTTCGAGACATCTCCTTGGGAAAGCTGCCTCCGCCATGGCTCGTTCGGATCCTCCGGCCGCCGATGCCCGTCCTTCGCTGCCGAACGGCGCCGCCACCGGGCCGGTGCAGCGCATCGGCTTCATCCTGCTGCCGGGCTTCGCGCTGATGTCCTATGCGGCGGCGAGCGAGCCGCTGCGCGCGGCCAACATCCTCGCCGGCCGGCCGCTGTTCGAGGTGGCAGCGTTCGGCGAGGCGGGCGGTACGGTCGCAAGCTCCGGCGGCGCCACGGTGCCGGTGCATCCGCTGCCGGGGCGCGAGGCAGGTCTCGATATCGCCTTCGTCTGCGCAGGCGGCTCACCTGCCGCATGGCAGCGGCCGGCGGTTCACGCCGCGCTGCGGCAGCTTGCGAGCGAGGGCGTGCGGATCGGCGGCATCTCCGGCGGCCCCTATGTGCTGGCGGCGGCGGGCCTCTTGCGCGAGCGGCGTTTCACCATCCACTGGGAGCACGCCCCGGCGCTGCGCGAAGCCTTCCCCACGCTCGTTCCCGAGCAGGCCCGGTTCGTGATCGACCGCGACCGGCTCACCTGCGGCGGCGGCGTCGCGCCGCTCGACATGATGCACGCCCTGATCGCCGGGCGGATGGGGGAAGGTTTCGCCCGCCGCGTCTCCGACTGGTATCTCCACACCGAGGTCGCGGAGGCCGCCGGCCCGCAGCGTGCCTCGCTCTGCGAGCGCTACGGCGTCAACCACCCGGGCCTCGTCGCGGTGCTGGAGAAGATGGAAGCGAGCATCGCGCAGCCGTTGCCGCGGGCGGCGATGGCGCGGCTCGCCGGTGTCAGCCCGCGCCAGCTAGACCGCCTGTTCGCCCGCCAGCTCGGGGCAGGGGCGGCGGACATCCACCGTCGGCTAAGGCTGGAACACGCCGGCCGGCTGCTGCGCGAAAGCCCGCTTTCCGTCGCCGAGATCGCCTTCGCCGTCGGCTTTTCCAGCCCCGGCCATTTCGCCCGGTGCTTCCGGGCCGCGTTCGGCCTGTCGCCCACGATGGCCCGGGGCGCGCACCCCGTCGCGCCATCGGATCCGTCCATGTGAGGCAGCGCGAGAGTTATTCTTTCGGTGAAAATTATATTCGCCTGAAGGCTTGCGGCGTGTCCCGAATTTTGGCATCCCTCGTCATGAGGATGCGGGACCGGAGGAAGCGCCATGTGCGGCATTGTCGGGTTGTTCCTGAAGGACAAGACGCTGGAGCCCGAGCTCGGCGCGCTGCTTTCGGCGATGCTCGTCACCATGACCGACAGGGGGCCGGACTCCGCGGGCATCGCCATCTACGGCGCAGGCACGAACGGCGCGGTGAAGATCACGGTGCAGTCGCCGCAGCCAGAAGCGGACTTCCCGGGCCTCGAGGCGGCTCTGGCGCCGGCTTCGGAGGGCACCGCGAGGGTGGCGGTCAAGAGCACCCATGCCGTCATCACCGTTCCCGCCGCTCATGCGGAAGCCGTCCGCGCGGCGCTTGGCACGGTCGCGCCGGCGGTCCGCGTGATGGGCGTCGGCGAGAATGTGGAGATCTACAAGGAAGTCGGTCTGCCCCGGGATGTGCTCGCCCGCTTCGGCATCGCGGCGATGGCCGGCAGCCACGGCATCGGCCACACCCGCATGGCGACGGAATCGGCCGTCACCACGCTCGGCGCGCATCCGTTCTCGACAGGTCCGGACCAGTGCCTCGTGCACAATGGCTCGCTTTCGAACCACAACAACCTGCGCCGCGCCCTCGTTCGGGACGGCATGCGCTTCGAGACGGAGAACGACTCGGAGGTCGCTGCCGCCTATCTCACCGCCGAGATGGCCGCCGGCAAAAATCTCGGCGAGGCGCTGGAAGGCGCCCTCAGCGATCTCGACGGGTTCTATACCTTCGTCGTCGGCACGCGGTCCGGCTTCGGCGTGCTGCGCGATCCGATCGCCTGCAAGCCGGCGGTCATGGCCGAGACCGATCGCTACGTGGCGTTCGGCTCCGAATACCGCGCACTCGTCGGCCTGCCCGGCATCGAGACGGCGCGGGTCTGGGAGCCTGAGCCGGCCACCGTCTATTTCTGGGACCACCGCGCGGCGGCGTGATCCCGCGACCCGCTTCCCTCCGCCGGCTTTCCCGTCTGTCCCGTGCGTTCCGCCTCCACCGCCCCTTCGAGAGCACTGCCATGCCCGTCTTCGATCTCTCGGTCACGCCGCTTCGCGATCTCAACAGCGCGCTCCATGGCCTGAATGACGGCGCCAACGACACCGTGTTCGAGGTGACGAACCCGCGCGGGCACCATGCCGTTGCCGTCGGCATCGATGCGCCGGTGACGGTTAAGGTCCACGGCTCGGTCGGCTACTACTGCGCCGGCATGAACGACGGCGGCAACGTCACCGTTCATGGATCGGCCGGACCGGGCGTGGCGGAGAACATGATGTCCGGTACCGTCGTCGTCGAGGGCGACGCCTCGCAATATGCCGGCGCGACCGGGCGCGGCGGCCTGCTCGTCGTCAAGGGCAATGCGGCCTCGCGCTGCGGCATCTCGATGAAGGGCATCGACATCGTCGTGCACGGCTCCATCGGCCACATGTCGGCGTTCATGGCGCAGGCGGGCAACCTCGTCGTGCTGGGCGACGCGGGCGAGGCGCTGGGCGACAGCCTCTACGAGGCGCGGCTGTTCGTGCGCGGCAGCGTCAGGAGCCTCGGGGCCGACTGCGGCGAGAAGGAGATGCGCCCCGAGCACCTCGCGCTACTCGCCGACCTGCTCGCCAGAGCGGGCGCGGATGCCGACCCGGCCACCTTCCGCCGCTACGGCTCGGCGCGGCGGCTCTACACCTTCCACATCGATAACGCCGATGCGTATTGAGCATAACCCGTTCGGATCGAACCGACCTGAACGACAAGGAAATGCCCAAGCTTTTGAATTGGGAGCGATTTCCTGTCGATCGGATGATGCCATCCGGTCGGAAGGCGCTCTAAGCGAGGATCGCGGTCCATGAGCTACCACAACCCGCAGACGCCGCCGCGCAAGTCGGCCACCTTCGACGACCACACGCTCGCGGAGATCCGCCGTGCCGCCGCGACCGGCATCTACGACATCCGCGGCGGCGGCACCAAGCGCAAGCTGCCGCATTTCGACGACCTGCTGTTCCTCGGGGCCTCGATCTCCCGCTATCCGCTCGAAGGCTATCGCGAGCGTTGCGACACCTCGGTCACGCTCGGCACGCGCTTCGCGAAGAAGCCGATCCATCTGAAGATCCCGATCACCATCGCGGGCATGAGCTTCGGGGCGCTGTCGGCGCAGGCCAAGGAAGCCCTCGGCCGCGGCGCGACGCTCTCCGGCACCTCCACCACGACGGGCGACGGCGGCATGACCGATGAGGAGCGCGGCCATTCCGACATCCTCGTCTACCAATATCTGCCCTCGCGCTACGGCATGAACCCGAGGGACCTGCGCCGAGCAGACGCCATCGAGGTTGTGGTGGGGCAGGGTGCGAAGCCCGGCGGCGGTGGGATGCTGCTCGGGCAGAAGATTTCCGATCGCGTCGCGGAAATGCGCACCCTGCCGAAGGGTATCGACCAGCGCTCCGCCTGCCGTCATCCGGACTGGACCGGGCCGGACGATCTTGAGATCAAGATCCTCGAGCTGCGCGAGATCACGGACTGGGAGAAACCCATCTATGTGAAGGTGGGCGGCGCCCGGCCCTATTACGACACCGCGCTGGCGGTGAAGGCCGGGGCCGACGTGGTCGTGCTCGACGGCATGCAGGGGGGGACGGCGGCCACACAGGATGTGTTCATCGAGCATGTCGGCCAGCCGACGCTTGCCTGCATCCGACCGGCCGTGCAGGCGCTTCAGGACCTCGGCCTCCACCGCAAGGTCCAGCTCATCGTCTCCGGCGGCATCCGCAATGGGGCCGACGTGGCGAAGGCGATGGCGCTCGGCGCCGATGCCGTCTCGATCGGAACGGCGGCGCTCGTCGCGATCGGCGACAACGATCCAAAATGGGAAGCCGAATACCAGGCACTGGGATCGACGGCCGGCGCCTACGACGACTGGCACGAGGGGCGCGATCCGGCGGGCATCACCACCCAGGACCCGGTGCTCGCAAGCCGGCTCGACCCCGTCGCGGCAGGGCGGCGGCTCGCCAACTACCTGAAGGTGATGACGCTGGAGGCCCAGACCATCGCGCGGGCCTGCGGCCACAACAGCCTGCACAATCTGGAGCCGGAGGATCTCTGCGCGCTGACGATGGAGGCCGCGGCCATGGCGCGGGTGCCGCTCGCCGGCACCGACTGGTATCCCGGCAAGAGCGGGTTCTGACGGCTCCGACCGGTGCCCCCGGTAGAGGGCGCCGGTCAGAGCCGCGATAACGGTTCGTTTCTTCGAGCGCGGCGGCAGACTGCGCGGAAGACGGCGGGACGGGAATGGCCGGCATCAAGACCGGACGCCCGGAACCGATGACGAGACAACGATAAGCCTTCCACCGCCTGTCCGTGACGCCGCCATTCGAGGGGAATGCGCCGTGACCACCGATCTTTCCACCTATGCCGCCGAGCGCGGCATCCGCTATTTCATGATCAGCTACACCGATCTGTTCGGCGGCCAGCGCGCCAAGCTCGTGCCCACGGCGGCGATCGCCGAGATGCAGCGCGACGGGGCCGGGTTTGCCGGCTTCGCCACCTGGCTCGATCTCAGCCCGGCGCATCCCGACCTGTTCGCGATGCCCGATCCGTCCTCCGTGATCCAGCTACCGTGGAAGCCGGACGTAGCCTGGGTCGCGGCCGACTGCTTCATGGAGGGCGAACCGGTTGCCCAGGCGCCGAGGGTGGTGCTGAAGCGGCTGGTTGCGGAGGCGGCAGCGGCGGGCCTGCGGGTGAAGACCGGCGTCGAGGCCGAGTTCTTCCTCATTCTGCCCGACGGCTCGGCGATCTCCGACGGCTTCGATACCGCCGAGAAGCCCTGCTATGACCAGCAGGCGGTGATGCGGCGCTTCGACGTAATCGCCGAGATCTGCGATGCCATGCTCGCGCTCGGCTGGAAGCCCTACCAGAACGATCACGAGGACGCGAACGGCCAGTTCGAGATGAACTGGGAGTTCGACGACGCGCTGGCGACGGCCGACAAGCACTCGTTCTTCAAGTTCATGGTGAAGTCGGTCGCCGAGAAGCATGGGCTGCGCGCAACCTTCATGCCGAAGCCGTTCAAGGGGCTGACCGGCAACGGCTGCCACACCCATGTGTCGGTCTGGAACAGCGACGGCACCGCCAACGCCTTCGCCGACCCCTCGATGCCGTTCGGCCTTTCGGCCAAGGGCCGAGCCTTCCTCGGCGGCATCATGGCCCATGCGACCGCGCTCGCCGCCATCACCAATCCGACGGTGAACTCCTACAAGCGCATCAACGCGCCCCGGACGCTCTCCGGTGCGACATGGGCGCCCAATAGCGTGACCTGGACGGGCAATAACCGCACACACATGGTGCGCGTACCGGGCCCCGGGCGGTTCGAACTGCGGCTGCCGGACGGGGCGGCGAACCCGTATCTGCTGCAGGCGGCCATCATCGCCGCCGGCCTCGACGGGCTTGTGACCGATGCCGATCCCGGCCCGCACCACGACATCGACATGTACCGCGACGGTCACCTCGTCACCGATGCGCCGAAGCTGCCGCTGAACCTGCTCGACGCCCTGCGCGCCTTCGAGGCCGATACACGCCTGACGGAGACGATGGGCGCGGCATTCTCCGTCGCCTATCTCAAGCTCAGGCATGACGACTGGAACGCCTATTGCGGCCACTTTACCGCCTGGGAACGTGACACGACGCTCGACATCTGACGGCGTCGGCCAAGCAGCGAGGCAGCGCCGGCGTCCCTCATCGCGCTGCCTCGCGAGACAACGGGCGGCAAGCGCTGCCATGTCGCGCTGAAAGACAGTCGCCGCAGCCGCGTGTGTTCGCGAAAAGACACACATGTGGCGAAAGTTGATCTCCTCCCTGCGGCAATCGTGGCAACGTTGATTCAGGTCAATTGGCGGACGAGGCCAAGGCATCACCCTCCGGCTTGCAAATCACGACTCGCCTGAGGAGAGGCCGGCTTTATGAAAACGATTGTCAGAACTACGGGAGCCCTGCTCGCCGCCGCGGCCGCGGCGTTTCCGCTCCTGAGCCAGCCGGCTTCCGCCGCCGACATCGCGGCCACCGTGGAGCCGACGCCGCCGCCGGTCGTGGCGGTGCCTGCGAAGCCCAGCCCGTGGCAGATCCGTCTTCGCGCCCTCGGCGTCGTCACCGAGAACAGCGGCTCGGTCGTTGGCGTGAAGGGGTCCGACCTGTCCTATTCGGATACGGTGACGCCCGAACTCGACATCACCTATTTCTTCACCGACAACATCGCCGCCGAACTCATCCTCGGCACGACGACGGCGAACATCAACGGTTCCGGCTCGCTTTCGAGCCTCGGCACCATCGGCAAGACCTGGGTGCTCCCGCCGACCCTGACGCTGCAATATCACTTCACGAACTTCGGCAAGTTCAAGCCCTATGTCGGCGCCGGCATCAACTATACCATCTTCTACAATCAGAAGGCGGAGAGTGCCGACAGCATCCGGGTGAAGAACACGTTCGGCGCCGCCCTTCAGGTCGGCTTCGACTACATGTTCGACCAGCACTGGGGCGTCAATCTCGACGTCAAGAAGCTGTTCCTGGAGCCGCGGTTCGACGTCACCGTCGGCGGCGCGCCGCTGACCGGCACGGCGAAGCTCAATCCCTGGCTGATCGGCGCGGGCGTGACCTACCGGTTCTAACGGCATCCCGATCGGATGATTCCATGCGGTCGGGACAGGCTCCAGGCCGGTCGGGGGGATCGTCGGCGACGATGATCGGACTGTGCGAGGGCGGTGGGGGAAACTCTGCCGCCCTCTTCGCATCTGCGTGGACCATGCCGGTTGTGCCGTTTCTTTTAACTCTTAAAAATTGTATAATGGTGGCTGTAATCGCCCTTTAATTGTGTTCCGGCGGCGGGAGGTCTGCGTGGCGCATACCGGCGGACCTGTCATCTGCATCGTCGACACGGTCCTCCATGCGACCGCATTTCCGCCGGGAACCGTGATCGCGGGCGTCGATTTCGGCGACATGTGCCAACCGGCAGGCACGCCCGGGAGCGCGGCGCACGGCGATCTGGTCGCCAAGTCTGTGCTCGCCGAATGCCCATCCGCCCGGCTCGTCGCCGTGAGCCTGCTGGACAGTGCCGGCTGGCTCCAGCAGGAGGAGCGGCTCGACGCGGCGTTCGAGTGGATCGACCGCCACGCCGACATTCTCGGCATCGGTGTCGTCTGCGCCGCTTTCGCCGACATGAGCCATCTGCGCAGCGACGCGCCGTTCCGCGACAGCCGTCTCCGCCACCTCATTGCACGGCTGCGCCTGCGTGGAATCGCGACGGTGATGCCGGCCGGCAACTGGCAGGCCCGCTTTGGCACCGCGAACCCGGAGGGCATGGCGTGGCCGGCCATCCTGCGCGAGGTGGTGAGCGTCGGCGCGCTCGATCCGCACTCCGAATGTCCCCAGCCGCATCGCTACAGCCAGCGGCTCCGCAAGCGGCCCGACACGGGCTGCGGCACCACCCTGTTCGCCAGACCAGGTCCCCCGGGCGACACGAGCGGGGCGGCCGCCGTGGTCGCCGGCCGTCTCGCAGCCGTCCGTCACACCATGCCGTCGGCCGCTGTCGGGGACGTCCTCGCGGAGCTGACATCCGGCTCCGACATGGCGATAGAGGGCATTCCCACCCTGCCGATCCGGTAGCCAAAAGGAAAAGTTGCGTTCAAGGGACGTCGTTCCGTTGCTGCCACCGGTTGACAGGCGGACGAGACTCGACTTAAGGTTATATAGAAAGAAAATAAACAATCTTAGGTTGTATTCACTTCACGCCAAGCCGCTCTTTCCTACACAGCTCACGTGTTGTCGTCGCCTGAGAGTCACGTCGTTCGACGGACGTATTCGCGCGGACGTGACAGATGAACATAAAAATATACAGGCGGAAAATGCATCATCGTTCGATGATGATAATTGCCTTTCGTCGAGACATTTTAATTTCCTTATAGGGGAGAAATGAAATGGATGTATACACAGGATCGATCCTGATCGTCGGATTTGACTGGGCTCCGCGCTATTTTTCGATCTGTGCGGGCCAAGTGCTCTCCTTGAATCAGTATCAGGCCCTTTATTCGTTGCTTGGCTTTCGATATGGCGGCGATCAGAGGACCACCTTCGCCTTGCCCAATCTGGTCGGCCGGGCGCCGATCGGCATGGGGCAGGTCTCCGGTCAGCCGACATATGCGCTAGGCGATGCTCTCGGCACCCTCCACGTCAAGCTGGAGACGAAGCACCTTCCTCCCCACGCTCACGAAGCGTCCTTCGAGGCGGTCTCCGGAAAGCAGGAGGTGACGATCCCGTCGTCAAAGGGAACGCTGAAGCTGGAGGCGAAAGTCGACGTCAATGCAGCCGCCGCACCCACGACACAGCTGACCGTCGCGAATGGTCAGCAGGTCTATCTCACCAACGCCAGCGCCAAGGCGGGGACGGAAATCCTGCGCGGTCCCTATACCTCCGCGGCACCGGCGGCCAATGCGAAGGGGACAATCCCGGTGACCACCGATCTGACGGGATCGCCTTCGACCCCGGAAGCCAAGGTCATGATCGATACGATCACGGGGGGAAAGGTGACCGTGAAACCGGTCGGGGAGGCCGCCCCGATCCCGATCATGCCGCCGTCCCTCGTGATGAATTTCGTCATGGCCGTTCAGGGCATTTATCCGGATAGACCATGACGGAAATTCCGGACCTCGAGAGGCTGTCCTGGGCGGATTTCGAGCCGCATATCGGCTCGCGCTTCGCTCTTTTCGGCGAAGACGATGCGGTCATCTCCACGCGCCTTTTGTCGTGCGTGGAGAAGCCGTCCAGCACGATGCCGGAATCGTCCCGCACGGCGTTCACCCTGATCCTGGAGGCGGAGGATGCAGCGGCGGCGATGGTGTGGGGCGGCGCCTTCCTGCTCCGGCACGATATCCTGGGAAAGATCGGTCCGCTCTACGTCGAGCGCGTGCTGTCGGTCACCGCCGGCACCCGGCACCCGGCTTTCCAGGTGATCTTCAACTGACAGCCGCGTGGATGCCGCGCGGATAAACCCTCTCCGACGCGGGAATGCACCATGGGCAGGCTGAACGGATCGCTTCGCTTTCCAGGCGGCATCGAGCTGCGTTTTGCGACGTCGGCCGACGAGACGTTCCTGATCGATCTCTTCATCTCGTCCCGGCCGTGGCTGTCGTGGGTGGAGGGTGAGAAGGATTTCGTTCGCTCCCTGTACGAACAGCAATACGCGGTGACGCGGACGGGGCAGGAAGCGGTCTATCCGGAACATCTCGACTTCATCATCGAGACAACCGGAACGGCGGTCGGCCGGCTGATCGTGGATCTCGGCTATGGCGACTGGCGGGTTGCGGAACTCCAGATCGCGGCGCCGGCCCGTGGTCGAGGTATCGGCTCCAATGTGATGCGCGGCTTGCAGGCGGCGGCCGGCGCATCGGGGCTCCCACTCACGCTCTCGACGCCTATGATGGGATCAAATGCTCACGGAATATACACCCGCCTCGGCTTCCGCGTAACGGCGGTGACGCCGCCCAGCCTGCAGATGGCGTGGTTTCCTCCCGGTCATCCCGGCGCCGTGCCGGCCGGGGCCGCAGCCGGCGTCTGACTGGAGCGGGTCGCCGCCACTCTCCGCGTCCGCCGGCACCGCGGCGAATGCCCAGCCGTGTCTCATCGCAACATGAACGGGTTCATACGGCTGGAACGGTGCCGATGGACCCGGGGGGAACCCGATGTCCTCGCAAGCCAATATCGCCGAGACCGAGAACAGGCTCACCGACTTCGACATGGCCCTGTCGATCTCGGAGAAGGCCATCAACCATCAGATGCAGGATGCCTGGAACCTCTGGCTCAGGCGAAAGGACGGGGCAGGCCTCGATCGCATCTCGCTCAACCCGCCAAACAGGAAGGGGCTGCCGTCCAAGACCGTGCTCGACGCCGTGCTCGGTGCGCCGCGGATTTCGCTCTCCGTGCCGAGGGGGGGACCGAACGACGTCCGGGTGAGCTTCCCGATTGTCTCCGGCACGCTGCAATATCTGGACGAAGAAGATCCGGTCGTCGAGAAGATCGACAACTGGCTCGTGACTTTCCTCACCGTAGTCGACCGGAAGATCGTCAGCCGCGACGAACTCTATCGCCAGGACCAGTCCTCGGCGCGCCGTGTCGACGAGATCATTGCACGGCACGGTCTCGGCGAGGGCGCCTTCTCCATCGAATGCCTTTTCCTGACTCTGACCGCGGCGGACATGATCCGCTCGCGCTCCATCGAGCCCGATCCGGAGAAACTGTCCGAGGAGCAGCGCCGGAACCCGCCGACGATTGCGACGACGACCCAGTCGAAGCTCGCCGACTGCCTCGCCCACATGTTCACCGAAGCGGCGGCCGAGCAGCGCAAGTTCATCCTCGGCACCAGCGTGCATCCGCGGGCGCTCGAGCGCGCACCGACGTTCACCCTCAAGGACTACCTCTTCAAGGTGACGCGGACCGATGCCGCCGGCGGCGGAACCAAAGCGGCGGCCTCTCCCCCCAATACGCTCGACTATCTCGGCGTCTTCTTCACCGGCAAGTCTCTGCCGGCGACCACGGGCGAGGCCGACAACGCCCGCGCCAGGCTCGGACCCTGGCTGCCGGCCGAGCGCACCAGCGGACGCACGGCGATGGTTGCCGGCGTGATGGCGGTGCGTGGCCGCATGGTCCACGAGCATTTCAGCACGGGCCTGCGAGGCGGCCTCGACGCCGAGCACACGCGGATGACGGCGGAAAACGCAGCGCGCAGGGCGCAGGGCGAGATCCTCCATCCCGAGACGGAACTGCCGCATCCGGAGGCTGAACTGCTGGGTGGAACGATGGTGACGCTCGGCGACGACACGATCACCCTCACCAACCGGAAGGCCTACCAGTGGACGGACAAAACAGGAGACGAGGACAAGAACCTCCATCTTGAGAAGCACCTGCGGCTGACGCTCTCGCCAAAGGCCGGGGCCGGCTACGAAATCCAGGGGGAGCTGAAGGTCACGCTGGACCGCGAACGGGTGATGACGATCCGCAACTCGCGGGCCTCGGCGACCTCGACGGCCAAACTCACGGGAAGCGTCGCCTTCGAAGTTGGCGGCGGTGCGATCTTCTGCAACATCGTTCCGCGCGTGTCTGTCCTGTTCGACACTCCGGTCGAAGAAACCACAGCCGACGACAACTGGTTCGCGCGCACCTTCACCAACAACGAGTGGGACCGGCGTGAGGCGGGCGGCTTCACGCGGGACTCCCGCGCCGCGATCGAACTGATGCTGAAACGGTCGATCGAGAGACTGAATGTGGGCCTGGACAAGTTCGCCTTCATTCCCCCGGGGGAGGAGGTCTTCACGTTCTCCTCGCCGCGCTTCACCGGGGCCGGCGACCTCATGCTCGACGTCATCTACAAGGCCACCAAGCTGACGAAATGAGGCGGCTGCGCCGGCCAACGCCATGAGATCGCTTCCACGGCTTCGCGCCATGTGGCGGTGCGGCCTTCCCAGGGCGACGCCTCTACTGATCGACCGCCTCTTCCACATTCAACCGTTGAGCACGTTCCCGCCGGCCGGATAGGCCATTCGGCAAGAACGTGCCGAGGGGAGCACGCCATGCAGCCTTCGAACACCACCCGCTTCGAAGCGGTCGATACCGACGGCAAGCCGATGCAGTTCACGGTCGGCACGGAGATCATGGACTATATCGAACCGGCCCGGACCTTCGGCCGGGAGGACCTTGCGGATCTCGCTGCCAAGGGCCGGTTTCAGCCCCGCGTCATCGCCATCCCGGACCGGCGTCAGCAGCCGCTCGCACCGATGGTGCTGACCCTCGGCAATCGCAGCAGGCTGTCTCTGGTTCGTCGGACCGCCAGCGGCGCGGCGGAGTCCGCGAGCTGGGAAACCACTGACCTCAGCGCCGGATTGGGCGCCTTGGCAGAGGGGCCGGTGCAGGCTTTCGGCGCGGCCTGGACGGAGGATGACCGCATCACGGTCGCGGTCGCGATTGGAACCGGAGACGGCGGCCGGCAAAGCCACGTGTTCGTGGCCTATGATCTCGACAGCCGGACGACCGACTGGAGTGCGATTTCCTGGGTCGATTACGGCCGGCGCGGAGCGCTCGCCGTGGACGCCATTCGAGTGATGCGAGATGGACGGGGCGTGTGGACGGTGGTTCTGTCTGCAGGCGACGACAGGCAGAACGCCTATCTCATCCGCAGCGACCTTCCCCGCTCCTTCGCAGAAGGTGCACTCGTCTTCAGCGTCGCGACCGATCTCGAGCGCATCTCGGACTTTCATGTCGGCGGGCTGGAAGGCCGTGGCGTGCTGCACGTGCTGGGCGCCGCGACGCGCCGCCAGGAGGGCACGCTGTTCGCGCGGCCGCTGCCGGCGCTCGGGCGGGCAGGCGATCCTGAAACGACGAGCGTCTACACCTTCCGTTGTCCCGACGGAGCCCAGGTGCTCGCGCTCGGGCTCGACCGTCCGGTCGGCGCCGATCTCTATATCGGCGGCAAGGGCGTCCACCGTATCCCGGCCACCCAGTTCCTCTATCAGGAGGATGCCGACCTCGAGGTGGTGATTTCTCCCTCGATTGCCGACGGGGTGCAGAGGCTCCTGGTGACGGAGGCTCAGGACGGCGCGGCAACGGCATGGGCGCTGCTGGAAGACGGCCGGCTCGTCGTCGTGCCGCGTGCCGGCATTACCGCGGAGTGGGGCACGCCGCTGGTTCTGCGCGACGATGTGGTGGAGATCGCCCCCGCCCACGGCGACGACGCGCTGACGGGTTCTGTGCTGGTGGTCTACGGCCGCGGCCGTGCCGCCCACCTGTGGCGCGACGCTGCCGGCATCTGGCAGGAGATGGACATCAGCGTCGCCGATCCGCAGGAGGCGGCCGCGATTACCTGCTTCGCGACCAATCTCGGCGTGTGCGACGGCGCCGGCGTGCCGCTTCCGGCGGCGCGGGTGCGGGTGCGGACGTCCGTACCGTCCTGTGTTGTCATCAACGGGCGTAGCTATTCCATCGGCCCCGACCGTGCCGCGACGATTACGACGGGCCTGCAAGGATGCGTGACGATTTTCAACCGCGCGCTTTCCTTCAGTCCAGCGACCTACCGCATCGAAATCGACGGTTTCGGCGCAAGCCTCGACATCAATCCCGCGGTGGCGCTTTACCGCCGCTTCGGGTCGATCACCGCCGAAGACCTGCGCAAGGCGAAGGACGAAAACGGCAAGGGCTATCTGCTCGGCGACGACTATCGCTCCGGCTCCCGGACGGCGGCGGTCGACTCGCTCGTCGCCGCATTGAAGCAGGCGGCGACGCTTGCGGCCACTACGGACAGCACGGTGCCGGGGGTGCGGCTCGTCAAGGCCGAGGCGCCGTTCTCGTCGGCGATCTCGGCAGCGGCGCTGCCCGACGGCTACGGCTGGGGCGTCGCCGGGGACGGCAAGGGCGGGTTGCAGACCGTGAGCGGGGAGGACGCCGTCCGTTTGCCGGTTCAGGGCGCGGGCGGAGGCGCTGCGTTCCAGCAGTTGGGCAGCTCGCTGTCCGATCTGTTCGAGGGGCTGTGGAACAACATCAAGGATGCCGTGTCGTTCGTCGTGCGCAAGGCCGGCGACGTCGTTGAATTCGTCTGCACCATCGCCGGCAAGGTCAAGTCGTTCGTGCTGTCGACGCTGGAGGAGATCGGCGGATTCTTCAAATGGGCCTGGAGCGGCATCAAGACGGGCGTGGAGAAGGCGTGGAACTTCCTGAAGTTCCTGTTTGATTGGGAAGACATCATCGCGGTCCGCAACAAGCTCGCGGACATGGTCGATGCCGATCTCGTGGCGATCCGGCGGCAGGTGCTGAACCTGAAGACGGTCGTCGGCCCGGCCTTCGACACCGCCCTGTCCGCGATCCGCAGCAAGGGCGTGGAGCTCGGCGTGCGGCCTTCCGACCGGTCCGCCCTTGCGCCCGGCGGCGGGACGATCGCCCGGGTTCAGAAGCCCGGCGGCGTCAAGGACGAGGTGTTGGGAGGCGGGCCCGGCGCGTGGGTCATGGATCAGCTGAGCAGCCTCGGCCGCCAGATCATCGACATCGAACTTCCGTCGTCCGATCCGTCCGATGACGTGCTCACCCGTCTCGCCGATGAGCAGTTGCAGAACCTCGCCACGATGAGCAGCGACCTCGGTCGCGATTTCGCGGAGATCTTCGGCGACAAGGGCTTCAGCCTTGCCGATCTCGACGTCGACAAGATCCAGAAGCTCGTCATCGCCGTCTGCATCCGGATCGCGGAGGCGGCGACGGCGGCGATGAAATCAGTCGCGCTCGCCCTGATCGACGCGCTCGCGGGGCTGATCGGCGCGTTCCGCGACATTCTCTTCATGCGGATCAGGGTGCCGTTCGTCGCCAAGCTGATCAAGCTTGCCACCGGCAGGACCGTCGACGTCTCCGCCCGCCTCATCGACATCGTGCTGCTGCCGCCCGCGATCCTTACCACGGTGACCTTCAAGATCGCGTTCGGCGAGGCGCCGATCGGCGAGGTGGTGAAGGCGACGCTGCCGGCCGTGAACATTCCGACGGCGCAATCCGGCGACCTTTCCAACAAGCTCTGGTTCATCAAGGAAGTTGGGGCGACATATGCCAGCTTCGCTTCGATCCTGCTCGATGCGCCCGCGGCGGCAACCCCGGTGCCGGCCCAGCAGCTGACCTCCAAGCTGCAATGGTTCAGCTGGGGGCTGGGGCTCGTCGGTCACATCGCCGGAACCAATCCCTGGACCAGCGGCAAGGCGGCCTCCAAGGTGACCCGCAACTGCAACGAACTGATCTTCACGGTCGGGTTGCTGCAATATGCTCTGCGGTACCAGAAGCTCAAGACCGTGATGACCCCACCCGCCTACCAGAGCTTCGTGCTGTTTCAGGCCGGCGCGGAGGTCGTGTGCTACAGCCTGCAACTCGTCGCCGGGGTCGTCGGCTACATCGCGGACGACGATGGTCGGGACGGATATGCGCTCGTGCAGTTCTGCGGCCGGACGGCCAGCCAGGGGGTGATGCAGGCCTGCCGTCTCGTCGAAGATCCGGAAACCAAGACCTTCATGATCATCGGCGCGGGGGCGGCGGACCTGTTTCTCAATCTCGGTGTCGGCCTCTATCGGCAGTGCGACGCCTATGTCGGCGGTCGCCAGAAGGTGCCGCAGCTGGTGCGTGTGGTCGCGGGCTGAAGACCGGCGGCGACGTGAGGGCGGCTGCGTGACCGGCGGGAAGGCTGGTGTTCGCCACGCCTTGCCGCCAGCGGGCGCCGAGCTCTCGTTCAGAGCCCGCGCCGGGGGGCGAACAGATGCAGCGCTGCATATTGCAGCAGCATGATGGTCTTGCCATCGCGGATCGCGCCGGACTCGATCATCGATAGCGCATCGTCGATATCGACCTCGATCACCGCGATATCCTCACCTTCCGTCGCGTTGCCGCCTCCCTTCGAGGCGCGATCGCCGGGCGCGTATTCTCCCACGAAGAAGTGCAGCCGCTCCGTGACCGATCCCGGGCTCATGAACGCATCGTAGATCTGCCGGACCTCGCGGACGCGAAACCCGGTCTCCTCCTCCGTCTCGGCACGGATCCGGACCTCCGGCTCGGCATCGTCGAGAAGACCCGCCGGGGCTTCGATGAGCAGGTCGTCGTGACCGTTGACGAAGGCGGGATAGCGGAACTGCCGCGTCAGGACGACGGTGCGGCGCTCCGGATCGTAGAGCAGGATCGTGGCGCCGTTTCCACGATCATATGTCTCGCGGGACAGGCGCTGCCAGCTGCCGTCGCTGCGCCGGAACGAGAAGATCGTCTTCCTGAGGACGTGCCAGTCATCGGAGAGAACAACGACATCTTCGATGCTGATCCGGTCTGCGATGCTCAAGCTCGTTCCCCTGTAGCTTCGGAAGCGCGGGGCCACCGCCTTCCCACTGGACAGGACAGGATTTTCATGCAATTTCGTGCGGAGTCAATGAATTTCGTGCAGGTTGAGGCAGGATGCTGACATCGGAACGCAAGGCGCTGATTCTGCAGGTGCTGCAGCGCGACGGACGTCTCGTGGCGAAGGAGTTCAGCCTGCAACTCGGCGTGTCGGAGGACACGATCCGACGCGACCTGCGGGAACTGGCGGCAGAGGGCCGCCTGCAGCGCGTGCACGGCGGCGCCTTGCCGAGTTCTCCGGCCGTGGTGGATTTCGGCGCGCGCGAGCGGACTGGTCTCACGGTGAAGGCCAGCCTCGGGCGCGTGGCCGCACGGATGATCGAGCCCGGCCAGGTGGTGTTCCTAGACGGCGGAACGACGAACGTGCAACTGGCGCGCCAGCTCTCCCCCGATCTAAAGGCTGTCATCGTGACCCACAGCCCGAGCATCGCCGTGGAACTCGCCCATCATCCCACGGTGGAGGTCGAACTCATCGGAGGACGGCTTTTCAAGCATTCCATCGTCGCTGTGGGGGCGACGACCGCAGAGGCGATCTCCCGCATTCGCGTCGATCTGTTCTTCATGGGTGCGACCGGCGTTCACCCCGAAACCGGCGTCACGACGGCAGATCGGGAGGAGGCGGCGATCAAGCGCCAGATCGCGCGTCAGGCGGCCGAGACCATCGTGCTGGCGACGCGGGAGAAGCTGGGAGCTGCATCGCCCTATCAGATCGTGCCGCTTGCGGAGATCGGCACGGTCGTGACGGAATCGGGCCTTCCATCCGAGATGGGCGGCGCCTTGAGGGCTGCGGGCGTGACCGTGATCGAGGCTTAGTTGGCTGGAGGCCGGATCGCCGCGTCCGGCCGATCATCGCCGGGTCTCGGGATAACGCCCGCGACCCGGCGCATGCATTTCAAGCGATTATTGCAGGCTCGAGAACCTCAGGAAGCGTCCGACGCGGGTGTTCGCCGGATGCGGCGTGGTGGTACAGGACGCGCTGGCGGTCGCGCCGCCGGTGCAGCCGGAGCCCGAGTCCTCGCCGGTCGTCGCGCTGCTTCCGGTGCTCTCGGCGGTCGAACTGGCGCCGCTGCCGTTGCCGGTATCCGAACCCGACGTCGAGCCGGTATCGAACACCACGCCAGCCGACGACGCCGACGTCTGCACGAACCGGTTGGTCGGGGTGGAGGCCGTGACGAGCGTCACGATCTGCTGCGGGGTGGGGCCGTTGCTGGCCCGCACCACCAGCGTGCCGGGCACATAGGTCAGGTCATAGTTGACCGAGGCTGCAAGGCTTCCCTGCAGGATCGGGTAGGTGCCGGCGGTCGAAGAAGACGTCGCCGACGTCGCCAGGGCGCCGGTCAACGTATCGCCGTTGACGAGATTACCGAGCGCGATGGTCCAGGTCAGCGGCGGGATGGCGCTGCCGGCCGTCATCGCCGCGTTGTTCGCCGCGACCGTGATCGGGCGCGGGGTCACCGTCATCGTCCCGTCGACATAGGTGACGGTGTAGTTTCCGAGGCCGGAGCCCAAGGCATTCGAGGCGGTGATGCCATAGCTGCCCACCCCGGCAGTGGTGGCCGTGCCGCTGCTCGCCAGCGTGACCGAGGCCACGCTGTCTCCGTTCAGGAGGCCGGCGGTGGTGAAGCCGGTCGAGCCGTCGAGCGTCAGTCCGTTGCCGTAAGTCTTGGTGGCGTTGGCGGCCGTGACGAGCAGTGCAGCCGGGTTCACCGTCAGGATGCCGTCGACATAGGCGATGGTGTAGTTCGCGAGCCCAGAGCCCCGCGCGCCGGATGCTGCGATGCCATAGGTCCCGATGCCGGTCGTGGCGGCGGTGCCGCTGCTCGAGAGCGCGACGGACGTCACGCTGTCGCCGTTGACGAGACCGGCGACCGTGAACCCGGACGAACCGTTCAGCGCGATGGCTGCGCCGTAGGTCTTGCTCACGTTCGAGGCCGTGACCGTCAGCGCCGCCGGGTTCACGGCGAGGGTGCCGGTGGCATAGCCGAGGACATAGTTGCCCGCGGCGGCGCCGGTGATCGTGCCGCCGGAGGCGGACGTCAGGTAGCTGCCGACCCCGGACGCGGTGGTGGCGGTGGTGGAGACGACGATTCCAGTCGCAGTCGTGGTGGCTTGGTCGCCGTTCTGCCAGCCGGACAGGGTGTAGCCGAGGACCGGCACCGCGGCCCCATAGATCTTGGCGGTCGTGCCGGCGGTCGCCGTCAGGATCGCCGGCGAAACGACGAGTGCGCCGTCGTGGTAGGTGATGTCGTAGTTGCTGGCGTCGAAGGTTCCCCCGGTCGCGTTACTCGCGATGATGGCATAGGGGCTTCCGGCGACGCTGGCCGTCGCGGCCTGGCCCGCACTCGTCAACGTCACGGAGCCGATCGTCTCGCCGTTCTGAAGGCCGGATGAGGTGAAGCCCGACAAGGTCGCCACCTGCCCGTAGACCTTCACGGCGTTGGACGCGGTGATGGAAAGAGCGGCCTGCGTGATGGTGCCGATATTGCCGGAGAGCGACGTGGTGGTGAGGGTGTAATTGGAGGCGGCCGTTCCGGTGAGCGTCAGGCCGGAGACGGAGACATTGATGCCGGAACCCGCGTTGGCGGTGGCGTAGGCACCCGTAGCC
>JAEZMP010000108.1 GCA_023442215.1 Pseudomonadota bacterium | reverse complement strand
ACGGTAAACTGCAGGAACTCCCAATCGTCCCCGTCCGTGTGGTTGACCAATTGCAAGAGCATTTTGACGAAGACGTCGTCGTCCGCCGCCGCTGAAGCGAGGTAGGCGGCATCGGACCACACGAAATCGTCGGACCCGCCGGCGATCCATCGCGCCAGTTCTCGCTTCAAGAGCGGGTCCGTCGGCCAAGCTGCGCTGAGCGCGGCGATCTTTGTGGAGAGGAAGCTATCGGAGATGGCGGCTATTCGTTTGGGCATTTCCGGGTCAGCGCCGAAATGCTGTCCGATAAGCCGCCCGGCGATGATCTGTCTCCGCCGATCCTCTAGCGGATAGGAATTGCCATCCATCGGGAAGCCCGCAACATGGCGGAAACACTGCGCCTTCAACAGCTCCGAGCCCGGCATTTCCCGCGCAAGCGCCTCCAATGCCGCCCCGGAAATCGGGTGAGATTCACTAGCGCAATAATCGAGAAATGCCGTTCGGCAGGCCTCTGAACCTCGGATGTAGGGCGCCAGCCGATCCCAAAGCATCCAGTGCTCGCGATCCTCGGTCGCTAACACCTTGAGTGGTGATGATCCGTCCCGGCCTATCCGCCCCCAGCGACGCGCGACGTACGAGAATAGCTTCCTGTTTCCATCGCGCGCAAACACATGGAGCCCGATCGGCCACTTCCGCTCGGCCTCCGGTAACGCCCAATAGATGTGCAACGCATCAAGGGCGACGAGTCCAGCAAAGGCGGCCTGCCGCGTCTCCTCCATGTGCGGTCCAGTCGCCGTGATCTCTCGACCGAGTTTTTCAAGCGCTCGTGTCCGGGCCTCGGGTTCGTCGTGGATCGCCTCGTGGTAGGCGATAGAAGCCGCACATCGAACGGAAGCGTCGCTTTCAAGGGAGTAGCGGGCGAGCGACTGAATGAACGCATTGTCGCCGATCGCCCGCCCTTCCATCGTCGACACGATCTCGGCCCGAAGATTAGACCCTAGGCTTCTCAGGTACGGCGACAGCTCGGCGCGCATCTCCGGGTCGTTTCCATAGGCCTGAATCAGCTCGGCCCACGGGCCGTCGATCGACTGCATCTGTTGTCGCGCCATCTCGCGGACTCTCGCGTCCGCCCCGAATCCGACAATCAACGGGCCGATGCTCGCCGAAATCGTGGGGCCGAAGGTCACCGACCGCAGAAGCGCATCGACGACCTCGGTATCTTCGGCGCCAATGCCCAGTCGCTGGAAGCCGGAGACAAGGAAGTCCGGACGAGCGACTTCGGGCAATCGGGCGATTTCCAGCAGCCGATTGCGAGCCTCAGTCTTGTCCCCAATGAGCTGAGGGACGTGGTGGGCGACGAACTGCAACCGATCCGGCGGCCAGGCAGCAACTTTCGCAAGCACGGGCGCTACTGAAGCGTCCGCAAGTCCCCAGCCATCTAACAAGCCAAAGACGGGCCAGAAGGACCACTTCGCGTCACCGTCTAGCAACTCCATGAGCCGCATTTTCGCGGTTTCCGACCCGCTCATGACCGCAAGGTAAGCGATGTCGCTGTGGAGGTGCTCGCTCGTCTTCGCCAGCCGGTCGTCGATGGCTTGGCGAGTGCGTGGGCCGTAGTTTGCCTTGATGTACTTCACGCGGGAGCCTAACGCGAAAAAGTACTGATCCTGCTCGATCAGCTCCCCAAGTCGCTGATCTATGTCCGAGCCGTTGACGGCGGCATGGAGAAGATAGAAACCGGCCAATTCCCGGTCGATCTCGCGCTCGGGTCCATACTGAATGAATGCGTTCCAACAGACATTCAGGACGCGCTCATTATTCGGCCAGCCGGCGACGAAGGTCCGGAACAGTCGCGCTGCCGCACTAAGTCTGGTGCTCTGCACGCTGGCGAGGTAAAGGACAAACTCAAGGTCTTTGTCATCATGGACGCCTAGCTTGATCCTCCCCCGCACGCCCGTGAGCCGAAGGCCGAGGTCAGCCGACGCGGCCGCGACCGCAACGAGCGGACGTAGCGTTTCAGGATCTCCCCAGCCGTCCATCCAGGCTTCCATGGCGGCGGAAAGGGTCTCAGCTTCTGCGACCGTATGGCAGAGCTTCAGGAGTCGCTCGCCGACACTCGGATTGCCTCGAAATCGACTGACGATCTCTTCGGCCGCGCTGTTCTTATTGAATTCGAGAGGATTGAAGAGGCCCAGGAACAGGACATCCAACGCCTCCTCTTCCGGCCATGTCCGAAGCGCTTTGTAGATCCAATCCCGATAGGTCTCTGGGTCGGGAAACCAGCCTTCGAAGCGTGTCCGCACCTCCGCACCCGGGCGGCTGGAGCCTGCGGCTTCCACGATGTTGCGAAGCAGGCGGCGGCGGTAGGGCTGCCAACCATCGTGCGAGACGGCTTGGTAGAAGGCCGGCGACAGCTCCCGCACGAGGCGAGCCGAGCATTTGAAATCGCCGAACACTGCCTCAGCGATGAGAACCTGCTGAACCGGCGTCTGCGCCGGCTCCAACTCGACCTCGTGGATCGCTTTAACGATGGCGTCGACATCAGTCGGGCGCCCCAGCGAGTGGAGCATCGCCAAGATACTTGTCGTCCAGCGCGGGTCACCCGCGTGAGCCCGGGCGAATTCAAGTTGGACGTTAATCGGCAGGGTGCCAAGGTGGAGCCCGGCTAGCGTCTCTTCGAAGATGGCGTGGACGAACCCGACCTCTTGTGGGGCCCGTTCGACAATCAAGCCCGTCGCCTCGGCACCTACGTCGACGAGTTCTTTGGCTCCGGCGATGGCGTCGGTCCTTGAGAGCCCAGGTCCGTCCAAGCTTTCCAAATACTCCCTGACGGCCGTGTTGGCGACGGCTACCGGAGCGCCGGCATCCAGTCCACCCCTCCTTTTCTGGAAGGCGAAGAACGCAAGGGCCTCGCGCCGCATCGAGGCATCCACCATGACCTTGTAGCGAGAGGTTCGATCCAAAGCGGCCTGGGCGCGCTTGCTCGGGTGCGTCTCCAGCAGCCGGCCGATCAGTTCCTCATAGGCTTGAAATCGACTTCTCGGAAGGGCGACCTGCCGGAGATGCAGGGATATCAAGCCGGACAGTAGCAGCGGCGTACCAGCCAAGTTCACAAGGGAACCCGCGAGGGCCAACTCGCCAAAAAACGTTGAGACCCGGTTTTGCACCGCCGCGGTCCGGTCGGCGCCAGCTTGTGTGTCTCCACTGGGTCGACCGCTGTCGAAATGGCCTAGCCAGACCATTGCGAGTTCACGCTGCTGCGCCTCTGACAGAGCAGCTAGCTGACCGCGTCGCCAGATCGGGTCGAGGCTGCCAAGCCGGGCTAGGCCCGCGGGCCGACCCGTCGCGATCGCTGGAGCACTATGGCTCCTGACGAAGGTGTTGAGGAGGGCCAGTGCCGACTTAGCCGCTGCCTCGTTTGACCACTCGTCAAGCCCATCGATCAGGAGCAACCCTCGGCCTTCAGCTAAGCTCCTGCCCACTAGATCGAGCAATGCCTCGGAGGCGTCGAATTTACGCAGCCACCGGTCCACAGCGGATGCGAGCGAGGCGTGACATTCGTCGTCCTCGACCACCCGCACCCAAAAAGCGAACGGCAAAAGGATCGGGATGGCGTCTGGCCATCGCATTGCAATGGCCGGAAACCGGCCGCCATCATCGAGTTGATCGAGCGCGAACGCTCGAAGGCAGGTGCTTTTCCCAAGCCCTCCATCGGCGACAAGTACGGCGTTTTCACCCCCGCCGACCCACGTTGAGACGCCAAGGCGGGCAATGTCGTCTCCAACCTGAATCGCCGATGCGGCTACATCTGGTCGGCGAAGGTCGCTTGAGTTGCGATCGTCCTGGC
The DNA here is from genome assembly GCA_023442215.1 of Pseudomonadota bacterium. Classification (GTDB taxonomy): domain Bacteria; phylum Pseudomonadota; class Alphaproteobacteria; order Rhizobiales; family Segnochrobactraceae; genus Pseudoxanthobacter. Next base: position 434 of record JAEZMP010000108.1, on the reverse strand, counting down.
TTTCGGTCGCGCGCGCGGCCACGCTGGCGGCGCGCGAGGACGTCGTGACCAGCTCGACATCCGGTTCGATAAAGCGCCGAAGGAGCGGAAGCTCCTCGGCGGAACCCTCGCCAATGGTGCTGATAACTATCCCAGGGTCCAGGGTGCTGAAATTGCTTGCGTAGAGCGTGCGAAGTTCACGACGCAGGCGGCCGACCTCGTTGGCGTCGAGACGCGCGATCTGCTCATCGTCGGTCGTTGGGCAGAAGTCCGTTGCCCAGCTCCGTCCGAAAAAGTCCCTTACCAGAAGGGCTTTGTCCTTTAGTTCGGCAGACAGCTCGGTTTGGCCTTGCACTTGAAGATCGATGCCGGCCGTCTCCAGGCGGGTCCGCTGACCTTCGATCTCATCCTGCAGCGTCGTGTCTTGAATCGGCGACGAGGTGCATAGGCAGAAC
>JAEZMP010000101.1 GCA_023442215.1 Pseudomonadota bacterium | reverse complement strand
TCGCGATCTCCACCGAGGAGACGCGCTATTATCTGAACGGCATCTACCTGCACACAGTTGATGGCAGCGAGGGCACCATGCTGCGCGCCGTCGCGACCGACGGTCATCGGCTGGCCCAGGCCGAGCGCGCCGCCCCGGCGGGCGCCGCCGGAATGCCGGGCATCATCGTGCCGCGCAAGACGGTCGGCGAGATCCAGCGCCTGCTCGACGAGCCGGAGAGCACCGTCGCCATCGAGCTGTCGGATTCCAAGATCCGCCTGACCTTCGGCCCGGTGGTGCTCACCTCCAAGCTGATCGACGGCACCTTCCCCGATTATGGCCGCGTCATCCCGCAGTCGAACGACAAGGAAATGCGGGTCGACCGCGACCTGTTCGCGACCGCCGTCGACCGCGTCTCCACCATTTCGAGCGACCGCAGCCGCGCGGTGAAGCTGTCGCTCAGCGAGGAGAAGCTGGTGCTCGCCGTCAACAACCCGGATTCGGGTTCGGCGACGGAAGAACTCGTCATCGAGTACAGCGCGGCCCCGCTCGATATCGGCTTCAACGCCCGCTATCTGCTCGACATCGCCGGCCAGATCACCTCCGGGGAAGCCGTGTTCCGCTTCGCCGATCCCGGCTCGCCCACCCTGATCCAGGATGGCGGCGACCACGGCACGCTCTATGTGCTGATGCCGATGCGGGTGTGACGCGAGGTGCCCCGCCGGAAGGCGCCGACGTGAGCGGCGACGGCGCCGAGACGGTGTTCCTTTCGGCTGTCGCGCTGACGGATTTCCGCAATTACACGCAGCTTTCCCTGAAGCTCGACCGGCGGCCGGTGGTGCTCGTCGGCGAGAACGGTGCCGGCAAGACCAACCTGATCGAGGCGGTCTCGCTGTTGTCTCCCGGGCGCGGCCTGCGGCGGGCGACCTATGAGGCGCTCGCCCGTGTCGGGGGCACCGGCGGCTGGACGGTGTCAGCCGTCGTGCAAGGCCCTGACGGACCTGTGAGAATCGGCACCGGGCTCGATCCCGCGCCCTCCGATGGCGGGCAGGCCGCGCGCAGCCGGCGCATCCGCATCGACGGCGAGGAGGAGCGCTCCTCCGAAGCGCTGGCGCGGCATCTCGGCGTCCTCTGGCTCACCCCGGCGATGGACGGGCTGTTCACCGGCCCTCCCGGCGACCGCCGGCGCTTTCTCGACCGGCTGGTGCTCGCGATCGATGCCGGCCACGGCCAGCGGGTTTCGGCCTACGAGCGGGCGCTCGCCCAGCGAAACCGCCTGCTCGAGGACTACGGCGCCGACCGCCGCTGGCTCGACGCCATCGAGACCCAGATCGCCGCGCTCGGCACCGCCATCGCCGCCGCGCGCCGCGAACTCGTCGGCTGCCTGGCCGAACTCGCACCCGAGGCCGACGACCTGTTTCCGGCGGCGGAACTCTCGCTCGAAGGCGAGATCGAGGCCTCGGTCGGGGAGATGAGCGCGGTCGCGGCCGAGGACGGCTTTCGCGCCCGCCTCGCTGAGGGGCGCGCCCGCGACCGGGCGGCCGGGCGCACGCTCGCGGGTCCCCACCGCAGCGACCTCGCCGTGGTGCATTCAGCGAAGGGAATGCCCGCTTCGCGCGCGTCCACAGGCGAGCAAAAGGCGCTTTTGATCGGTCTCGTGCTCGCTCATGCGCGCCTCGTGGCCCGTCTCACGCGCCGGACGCCGCTCCTCCTGATGGACGAGGTCGCCGCCCACCTCGATACCCGCCGGCGCGCCGGCCTGTTCGCCCGCATCGCCGCCCTCGGCACCCAGGCGTGGATGACAGGGACCGACGCCGCGCTGTTCGAGGCGATCGGAGACGACGCCCAGCACTTCGCCGTCGACGACGGCCGCGTCACCCCGCTCGGGCCGGCGTGACCGCCGGCAACCGTCGGGTGTCGCATCCGACGGTCGCGGCTGGCGGTGGCCAGACCTGCCCTCGGCGCGCGTGACAGCGGCACGCCGCCATGCGAAAAAGCGTGGCAGTGGCTCCGGGATGTCTTTCGGTCCGATGGAAATCGGCGGATCGGCGGAACCGTCCCGGATGCAGACACTTGAGCATGGCCGTGCCGTTCGGACCGCTTCGATCCGGACGAGCCATGCTCCAGGCCCGCAGTGACGGCCGCCGGCCGGCGCCGGCCGATCCAGGACGCCCGAGATGAACACCAGCCTCAGCCTTGCCGCCCTTGCCGGCTTCGCCTTCGTCTACGCCCTCGCCGTCGCCTCGCCGGGACCCGGCATGACGGCGCTCGTTGCCCGCACCCTCGGGGGCGGCTGGAAGGCGGGGCTCTGGTTCACCGCGGGCATTCTCGCCGGCGATCTCGTCTGGTTCGCCGCCGCGGCGTTCGGACTGAGCGCGCTCGCGCACGCCTTCCACCTCCTGTTCCTGGCGGTGAAATATGCCGGCATGGCCTATCTCGTGTTCATCGCCTGGAAGCTCTGGACCGCGCCCGTCGAGGAGGCCGACGTCGCCGCCCGTCCGGGCGAGCGGCCGCTCAGGGTGTTCGCCTCCGGCCTCGCACTGACCCTCGGCAACCCGAAGACCATGGTGTTCTATCTCGCGATCCTGCCGACGGTGATCGACCTCACCCAGCTCGATCTGCTGCGCTTCGCCGAGATCACCGGCGTCGTCGTCCTGGTGCTGCCGCTCGTCAGCGTCGGCTACATCGCGCTGACGCTGAAGGCGCGCGCGGCCCTCTCCGACACGCGGGCGCGGGTGCTGCTCAACCGCATCGCCGGAACCGCGCTCGCCGG
>JAEZMP010000046.1 GCA_023442215.1 Pseudomonadota bacterium | reverse complement strand
CGATCCGATTGTTGTCGCCGAAGAAGCCGGCGACGAACGGGGTGCGCGGCGCGTAGTAGATCTCCTTCGGCGAGCCGATCTGCTCGATGCCGCCGGTGTTCATGACGACGATGCGGTCGGACATCGCGATCGCCTCCTCCTGATCGTGCGTGACGAACAGGAAGGTGGTGCCGATGCGCCGCTGCAGGTCCTTGAGGAAGCCCTGCATCTGCCGCCGAAGCTCGGCATCGAGCGCCGACAATGGCTCGTCGAGCAGGATGAGCTTCGGCTCGCATACGATCGCGCGGGCGAGCGCCACGCGCTGGCGCTGGCCGCCCGAAAGCTGGGCGGGATAACGGTCCGGCAGATGGCCGAGGCCGACCATCTCCAGGGCCTCACCGACGATGCGCCGGATCTCCGGCTTCGCGCGGCCGCGGATCATCAGGCCGTAGCCGACATTGTCCGCCGCCGACATGTGCGGAAACAGCGCGTAATCCTGGAAGACCGTGTTGAAGGGCCGCTTGTTGGTCGCAACGGTGGTGAGGTCCCGGCCGTCGAGCAGGATGCGGCCGCCGCTCGGCTGCGTGAAGCCCCCGATCAGCCGCAGGATCGTGGTCTTGCCCGAGCCGGACGGACCGAGCAGCGTAAGGAATTCGCCATGGGCCACGTTCAGCGTCACCGGCCTGAGCACCTCGACGGCGCCGTAGGCCTTGGTGACGCCCTCAAGTGCGAGCCCCATCACTCAGGCCACCGTGTAGCGCTTGAGGACGTCGTAATCGAGCTCGACGCCGAGGCCCGGCCTCACCGGCAGCGGGATCGTGCCGTCTTCGAGCACCAGCTCCTCGTGGGCGAGTTCGCGGCGCAGACGCTCGATGCAGAGCTGCGGCGGCAGGTACTCGACGAAGGCGCAGTGGTCGGTGACGAAGGCGAGGTGGGCGGTCGCCGAAATCGAGATGCCCGTCTTCCAGCAGTGCGGCACGATCGTAAGGCCGCGCTCGGCCGCCATGTCGCACACGATCTTCGCCTCGCCGAGGCCACCGACGCGACCGACGTCCGGCTGGGCGACGTGGACCTTGCCGATGTCCATCAACTCCTTGAACTCGTGACGGGTGGCGAGCCACTCGCCGCAGGCGATCTTCATCGGCGCCTCCGCCGCGAGCTTGGCCATCTCCTGAACGTTGTCCGACCAGATCGGCGTCTCCAGGAAGAAGATGTCGAACTCCGCCCAGTCCTTCACGACGGAAAGGCAGGTCGCGGCATCCTCCCAGAGATATTGCACGTCGATCATGAGCGTTATGTCGGGGCCGATCGCCTTGCGAACCGCGGCTACCACCTCGGTGTGGCGGTCGTAGTTCTCCCGCATGCCGGAATGGGCATAGGGGCCATTCATTGTGACCTCGCTCTTCATCGCCTTGAAGCCGAGCGCCTTGGCATCGAGCGCGGACTGGACGAGCGCATCGCGATAGTCCTCGAAGGCGTGGCCGGCCGGCTGCAGCGAGGCGTAGGGGGTGATGCGGTCGCGGGTCGCGCCGCCGAGCAGGGCGTGGACCGGCTTGCCGAGCGCCTTGCCGCAAAGGTCCCACAGCGCCATGTCGATCGCACTCAGGGCATGGATGACGACGCCGCGGCGTCCGTTCATCGCCGTGCCGAGATAGATCTTGCGCCACAGCTCGCCGATCGCGAACGGATCGGCGCCGATCAGCATCTCCTTGACCGCCAGGCCCATGGTGTGGGTGCCGGGGGCCTCGATGACCGCCTTGGCCATCCACGGGTTCACATCGCATTCGCCGATGCCGGTGATACCCGCGTCCGTCTCGATGAGGACGACGAGATTGTCCTGGGCCGAGGACGTGAAGCTCGGATCGTAGTCCGGCGCGAGAAGCACGTGGCAGATGACGTTGGTGATGACGAGCTTCGGCGGCGCGCCGTCGAACACCGGGGACACGGTTCGCATGGGAAACGCACTCTGATGAGAGGATAGCGGATGGTGCCGTCGGGCACCGCAAGGGCGCGGCAGATATGGGCGCGGCAGACATGGGTGCCGCAGACATGGGCGCGGCAGAGGGGATGCCGCGCCGGAAACAGACGCATCGGTCAGGGCGCGGCCTTGACCTCGTTCCACAGCGCGACGCGCTTCTCAAAGCTTTCGGGGGTTTCGAGGAAGGTCAGCTTGTCGGCGTAGGTGAAGCCGTTGCGGACATTCGCCGCCTCGTCTGTCGTGTTGCCGTAGCTCTTCTTGTCGGAGAGATAGGCCCCGACCTTCGGGGACAGACAGGCATCGAGCCAGGCAAAGGCGAGATCGGGATCGCGGGCACCGGCGGAGACGGTCCAGCAATCGAGCCAGCCGATCGCGCCTTCCTTCGGGATGGTGAAGGCGGCGTCGACGCCCTTGGCCTTGAGGCCCGCGACCTGCGGCTCTCCCATCGAGAACATCGCCTTGATGTTCGACTGAGCGAAGATGTTCACGCCGTCGTCGAAGCCTGCATAATAGGTGAGAAGCAGCTTCTTCTGAGCGATGAGCTTGTCCTTCACGGCTGCGAACTGGGCATCGTCGAGGTTGAACGGCGTCTTGATGCCGAGCACCATGGCGGCAAGCGTGATGTTGTTGTTGGCGTCGTCGAGCGCGATCAGGCGCTGCGCGTTCGCCGGGTCCCACATCACCTCCCAGCTGTCGGGCGCAGCCGGGAAATCCTTCTTGTCGTAGATGAGCGGCAGCGAGCCCCAGGCGAACGGGATGCCGTACTGGTCGCTGCCCCGGCGGATCGACGGCACATCACGGAAGGCGGGTGAAAGGTGCGCCGCGTTCGGTATCCGGGCCATATCCAGCGGCCGGATCAGACCACCGTCAATATAGCGCTTGAAGCTCGACGTATCGAAGGCCACGACGTCGAAATCCGCGCCCTTCGATCCCTGCATCTTGGCGAACATCTCGTCGACCGATCCCGTGTAGACGATCGACAGCTTGACGCCATGTTTCTCCTCGAACGGTTTGACCCATTCCGGCTCGGCGTAGCCCTCCCAGGTCAGCACCCTCAATTCCCCCGCAGCGCGTGCGGAGCGCAGGACGAACGGCGACGCCAGGGCCGCGAGGCCGGTCACCAGCGCGCCGCGGCGCGTCAGGGACGACATGGATCGAACGGCACCGCACGTCTCGCCTGGGGCACGCGGCCCGGAGGTCGGCTCGGACATCTGTCATACTCCCGCTTCTCATTGAGGGTCCGGAACAGGCCGCACATGAGAAAAAGTGCGCAATCCGGCGACGTGGGTGTCGATCTCGGCATCGAGCTTCTCGCGGGACCCGGACAGCAGCACGTCGACATAAATCCGGTGCTCCTGCGTCACGCGCTCGAAGTCCGTGTCCCGGTAGGTCTCGATCGAGAACATGATCAGGACGTGCCGGGAAATCGCGTTCCAGAGGGTGGTCAACAGCGGGCTGCCCGCGATCTCGAACATCGCGGTGTGAAACGCGATATCCGCCCGATTGAGCCGCAGCCAGCCATCCTGGGGCCGGTGTGCGGCGGCATCGATTGCGGCGACGCAGGCCTCGAGCCGATGCAACGGCGAGCGATCGACCGCCAGCTTGTCCGCGACGATCCGCGCGCAAAGCCGCTCGATCGCGACGCGGGCATTGTGCAGCTGGGTCGCCCAGGCGGCATCGAACGTGGCCACCTGCATGCCCCGCCGGGGTGCCGGCACGAGGATGCCCTGGCTGGCCAGAATGCGGATCGCCTCCCGCACCGGAACGCGGCTCACCTTCAGAGCGTCGGCCAGTTCCGTTTCGATCAGGCGCTGTCCGGACACGAGACGCCGAGCGGCAATCGCATCGACGATGCGATCGGCAACCTGATCCGCAAGGGTGACAATCGATTCAAGCGGTGCCAGCGGCGCCTCGGCCGGAGGCGTCGGCGCGGCTGGGATCGCGTTCAGAGGCGAGGTCGTCATAGGTCCCCGGGAGGCTCAAGCTGGAGATCGATATTCAGAACTCTGTATACAGAATTCTCATATCACCCTCCCTTGATGGCTGTCGAGTCCCCGATGCGGATTTTTGCAGGGGCAGCGCCTCTTGCACCGCGCGGCTGCGTGCCGGGCCATCTCGGCGCGCCCGGGTCCCGCCGCGCGCTCCGAATGTCTCGTGGAGCACGGACGCCCCCGCCCCGGCTTTAGAAAGACGACGGCGTCCCTCCCCTCTCCGGCGAGACGCCTCAAAGGTGGAGATCATTCTGGAGTAAGCCATCGGGCACAGACGGCATCCGCGCCGCACTCGCCGTCGCGGCAGACGCCGGGGGGGGCAGGGTCTGGCTGGTGGGGCTTGGCTGGTGGATTATGGCGACCAGTCATGACGGCCAGTCTGGCCGGAGCGGCGGTCGCCCTCGCTTTTGCCCTGCTGCGGGCCCGCCAATGCAGCCGGGAACGGCAGTTGAGGCCTGCGACCCACTGTTGAGGCAAGGCGGCCCCGGGGTCCCGGCGGCCGGATTCGATCCGGCGCGAGATGACATCCCGATGGCAATTCGTCTTCATTCGGCAGCCCGACTATGCCGGGCTGCCGTCACGTTCACAGGCTTGCGGGGGGGCGATCCTTGCAAGCGCGATCCTTGACGGTGCAGTCCCGTCAGGCCAGCGTGGGCGAGGTCTTCCAGTCCCGCAGCTTGTACACCGTGCCGGGCCGCGGACGGGGAGCATCGCCGCCTTCCCGCATCCGTCGCTTGAAGGAATGGATCGGCGTCGCCAGATCGTCGATGCGGAACTCCACCACCGACGGCCCGTCGTGAGCGAAGGCGGCATCGAGCGCGGGCCCGATCTCGTCCGGCTTCTCCACATAGAATCCCTTGAGGCCGAGGCCGGACGCCGCCTCCGCGAAATTCGGATGGCAGCTCTGGCTCTCCAGCAGGGCCGACTGCACGTTCTTAAAGAAGATCTCCTGCCAGAGCTGGATCCAGCCGAGGCGGCCGTTGTTCAGCACGATGTTGACCACGCGCTGATTGCGCTGAGCCTGGGTGGCGAGTTCGCCGATGGTGTAGGAGAAGCCTCCGTCGCCGGCGACGGTGACGATGCGGGCATCCGGACGGGTCTCGGCGGCACCGATCGCCGCCGGCGTCGAATAGCCGAGCCCACCCTGGCCGCGGGCATAGAGAAATTGCCGGCCTGCCTTGCGGGCGGGAAGGAAGTTCGCGATCCATCCGGCCGAAAAGCTGGCGTCGGACACGACGATGTCGTCTTCGCCAAGCCGCTCCGCGAGCGCGGCCATGACCCGCGGCGGGTCGAGCGGGATGCGCTCGCTGGCGATCTCCGCCCGCTTCTGTTCCTCACCGGCTTCCTTCACCTCGGCAATTCGCGCCAGCCACTCGGGATGGCTCTGTCGGGCGAGCCTGCCGTCGATCAGGCGGAGCGCCTCGCGAACGTCGCCGAACAGGGACACCGTCGGGCGGAAGGTGCGACCGTGTTCGTTGGGATCGGAATCGATCGTGATCGTCGCCTGCTCAGGCAGCGGCAGGGTCCAGTTCATCGCCGTGTTCTGGCTGGCCTTGGAGCCGCACCAGATGACGAGATCGGCTTCCTTGATGAGCTCGATCGCAGCCCAGGAGCCGAGCGGGTTCAGTGTGCCCGCCGCATAGGGCAGGGTTTCCGCCACCGATCCGCGTCCGGTCAGGCTGGTGACGACGAGGCCCTGGAGCTTCTCGGCGACGCGGCCGACTTCGGCGGTGGCATCGGCACCGTGAACGCCGCCGCCGCAGACGAGTGCCGGCCGCCGGGCGCGGCCGATGAGCGCGACCGCCTCGTCGATCGCGTCGCCGGTGGGTGCGGAGCGCACGAACGGCGCCCGGATCGCCCGGTCGTCCACCGCGATCTTCACGAGGCTCTCGTCCCAGTCCGCGTCGAACACGTCGTGGGGAATGATCAGGGCGACCGGACCCGGACGGGGGGACGTGGCGACGCGGAAGGCCGTGCGGATCATTTCCGGCAGCGCCGTGACCGACGGCACCAGCCAGGAATCCTTGGTGATGGTCTTGAAGAACGAAAGCTGGTCGAAGCCCTGGCTGGCGATGCCCTTTTCCTTCAGCGTCAGCCAGTCGAGGGGCAGTTCGCCGACAATGCCGATCATCGGCACGGAGGCGTTGAGCGCCTCGATGAAGCCGGCCGGCAACAGGTTCGCGCCCGGGCCGACGGTCACGTCGCAGACGCCGGGCTTGCCGGTCAGGCGCGCATAGGCGTCCGCGGCGTAGGCGGCATTGCGCTCGTCGCGCATCAGCACGTGGCGGATACGGTCGGTTCGCCGCGAGATGCCGTCGTGCAGGGCGGTGGTTTGGCCGCCGGGCATCCCGAAAACGAGTTCGACGCCGTATTGCGCCAGCATTTCGGCGACCAGATCTCCGATATGAGCCATTTATACACACTCCGATGAAGCAAAGCAGGGGCATGCCCCGTCCAGGTCGGACGGAACGCGAAAGGGGACTGCAGGAAATCGTGCCGTCCGGCAGCGGATTCGGTCGCGCGCCGCGCTTTCGGGCGGCTCGGGGGTGCGCTTTTCGGACGAAGGTCAGGTCGGCATCGGATTGCCCCGCGCTTTCGCGTGCATCAGCGGGGCGAGCGCCGCATGGGTTGCGCGATAATCCTCGAACACGGGCGCGTAGCGCGCGCCGGCCTCGATGTCGGGTTCGATGACGAAGTCTTCCGCCACCATGGTAGAGGCGGCCTCGGGCAGGTCACGGAAGACCCCTGCCCCGACCGCGGCGACGATCGCCGAGCCGAACGCGGTCGCCTCGCTGACTTTCGGAACGGAGATCGGCAGGCCGCTGACGTCGGCGTGCATCTGCAACAGGAACCGGCTTCGGGCGGATCCGCCGCACGCCGTCAGCGAGGTGACGGGAACGCCGTTCGCCGCCAGCGTGCGCAGGATATTCTCCGTGCCGTAGGCGACGGATTCGATCAGCGCGCGCAGAATGTGGTCGGGGGAGTGCTTCAGCGTGAGGCCCCAGATCGCGCCCTGGAGATCGTAGTCGGTGTAGGGATTGCGGTTGCCCTGCCAGAAATCGAGCGCCACGAGGCCATCGGCTCCGATCGGGATGTCGGCGGCACGGCGCATCATCGCGGCATAGGGGTCCTCGCCCTGGGACAGGGCGATGCCGAAATGATCGTGCCACCACTTGATGATCGAGCCCGATGACACCTGCCCGCCCTCAAGCACGTAGAGACCGGACACCACACAGTCCGGATGCGGTCCGAACAGGCCCGGCACCTCGTCCGCCCTGTCCGTCATGCACAGCACAAGATGGGATGATCCGGTGATGAAGGCCGTGCGGCCGGGCCGGCAGACATCGAGGCCGGCCATGGCGACATAGGCGTCGGTGCCGCCGCAGACGACCAGCGTGTTCCGGCCGAGGCCCATGGCATCGGCCACCAGCGGCGCGATCGGTCCGATCGGGGTGCCGAGGGCCAGCACATCGGCCGGAAAGCGTTCCGTGATGCCCGCAAGCCCGATCCGCGCGAAGAAGTCCATCGGCCAGCCACCCTGCAGCCCGCCGTGGAACCAGCGGTTGGTCGCCTGGTTGAGGCCGAGCGTCAGGCGCCCCGACAGCCGGTAGGAGATGTAGTCGGCCATCTCGACGAACCAGCGCGCGCGGTCGAAGATTTCGGGCTCGTTCTCCTTCAGCCAGAGAATGCGCGGGATCATCCATTCGGAGCTGACGCCGGCCCGGCATCGCGACAAGGCCGGATCGCCGCATGCCGTCATGCGCCGGGCCTGCGGGGAGGCCCGGCTGTCCATCCACAGGATCGCGGGACCGATCGGCGCGCCGGCCTCGTCGAGCGCGACGAGGGTGCTCGAGGTGCCGTCCGCCGAGATCGCGAGAATGTCCTCCGGCGCGGCCCCGGCCAGCGACACCGCCTCGCGAACCGCTTCGCAGGCGGCGCGCCACCAGTCGGTGGGCTTCTGCTCCGCCCAGCCCGGCCGCGGGAACGAGGTCGGATAAGGCCGCGTCGCCATTCCGCGCACGGTGCCCGCGAGGTCGGAAACGATGGCGCGGGCGCCGCCGGTTCCGCAGTCGAGGCCGATCACGAGAGGCGTGCGGCTCGTCATGTGCCGCTCCCCCGCTTGAGGCCTTCCGGCGCGTGGCCCATGCGGACCGCCATCACCACGCCGGCGAACAGGAGCGCCCCCTTGATGATCTCGCGCTGATAATCCGGCCATCCGAGCAGGGCGCCGCCGCTGACGAGCACCGCCAGCAGCAGCACCGCCGTCGCCGTGCCGATCACGTTCGGCCGCCCGATGCGGATCATCATCCCGCCCAGGAACACGGCCGTCAGGCCGTCGATGAAATAGGAGGCCCCGATCATCGGCTGGCCGGAGGACAGGCTGGCCGCGAGCAGCACGCCCGCGACCGAGGCGCAGATGCCGCTCATCACGTAGACCAGCACGAGAAGGCGGCTCGCGGAGACGCCCACGTCGATGAGCGCTTCCTCGTTCTGCTCGGCCGCGTAGATGTAGTGGCCGAAGGTCAGTCGCTCCTGCAGCCACCAGGCCGCGACATAGAGCACGGCCGCGACGATCGCGATCAGCGGGATCGGCCCGACACTCGCGGACAGGAACGCGCCGAGGACGCCGGGATCGTCGATGCGGATGGAGGTGCCGGCGCCGATGGCCGCCGCGGCGGAGGCGCAGATGCCGCCGGTCGCGATCGTGGTGATGAGCGGCGACAGGCGCATGCGGCCGACGAGCAGGCCGTTCGCCAGGCCGACGATGCCGCCGACGGCGATGCCGCATGCGGCGGCGACAGCCCAGCCGGAGCCCTTGGACAGCAGGCCGGCGGCCGTCATGTTGGCAAGCGCGGCGACCTGCATGAAGCTGACGTCGATCTTGCCGGCGGCGATGACCCAGGTCAGCGCGAGCACCATGATCGCCATGAGGCTGGCGCTGCGCAGGATGGTGACGATGTTGCCGGCTTCCAGCATCTGCGGCCGCACGATCGTGAAGGCGGCGAGGCAGGCCACCAGCGCGAACAGGAGCCACCAGCGGCCGACGATCCTGACGCCGGAGACGGATGCCTCGGGGCGGGCGGTTGTGGTGATATCGCTCATGACCGCACCGTGCCGATCTTCCGGCCTGCGCCGGTTTCGCGTGAACCCGCTCCGCCGAACCCGAGGAAGCCGGCGAACATCGCGAACCGGCTGCGGAGCCTTTCGTCGAACAGGATGACGCCCGCGAGCAGGATCGTGCTGACCACGCCGTCGCTGTAGTAGTAGGGCACGCCCAGAAGCGAGAAGCCGTCGAGCAGGATGGTGATGAGGGCGGTGCCGGCGAGCGTCGCCGGGATCGAGGCTCCGCCGAGCAGCGCGGCGCCGAGGAACACGCTGGCATAGGCCGGCATCAGGAAATTGGCGCCTTCGTTCGTGTCCGCGGTGCCGGACTCCGCCAGGATCAGCACCACTGCCAGCACCGATGTCGCCGCGCACACCGCGAACGCGCTCATGGTGTAGAGCCGCACCGGAATGCCGGAGAAATGCGCGGAAACCGGATTTTCGCCCGTCGCGTAGAACGACGATCCGAAGCGGGACCGGTGCATGACCACGTAGGCGATCACATAGACCGCGAGCAGGAAGTAGACCGAGGCGTTGAGGCCGAGGAAGCGGATGTCGTTGAGGTCGATCAGGCCCGAGGTCATGAAATTCTGGAAGATCGTGCGCCCCCCGGTGTAGAGGAACGCCGCTCCGCCGACGATCGAGCCCGTGGCGATGGTGGTGACGATATCGGGCAGCCGCGCATAGCTGACGGCGATGCCGTTGACGAGGCCGACCGCGATGCCCACGGCGAGCCCGCCGGCGATCGCGATCCCCAGACTGTATCCGCCGGCGATCATGAAGCCGATGGTCATGGCCGCGAACGAGGCGATGCCGGGGAACGACAGGTCGTATTTGCGCACGACCACCACGAAGGTCAGCCCGAGCGCCGCCAGGCCGTTCGCCGCCATGTGGCGGGTGACCGCGGTCAGGTTGCGGGCCGACAGATAGCGCGGTTCGATGGCGGAGAAGATGGCGATCGCCAGCGCGGCCAGTGCGAAGAAGGCGATGGCGCGGTAGAGCGCCGGCGGAAGTTCCTTTCGAGCGCTTCGCTCCTTCATCATCATTGCAGGCTCCCCATGATCCCGGCGGCGAGAAGCCGGCTTCGGGAAGTCTCGGTTGAAGGCTGGCCCACCTGCCGGCCCTTGTAGAGGGCAAACACACGGTCCGAGAGGCCGTGGACCTCGTCGCAGTCCGTGGACATCACGATCACCGCGGAGGTGCGGGCGAGTTCGCGCATCAGCGCATAGAGGCGGGACCGCGCGCCGATATCGACGCCCACCGTGGGTTCGACGAAGATGTAGACATCGGCCTCGGTGAACAGGCCCTTGGCGACGACGATCTTCTGCTGGTTGCCGCCGCTGAAGCCGCTGACGGCGCGGTCGAGGATCGGCGGCTGCAGCGCGACCTTGGCGGCGAGTTCGGCGCTTGCGCGCCGGTTGCGCCCGCGTCGCAGCAGCCCGGCGAGGCCGGACGCCTTGTCGAGGTTGGCCAGCGTCATGTTGAAGATCGACGGCTGGCCGAGGGTCAGGCCCTCCACGCGCCGGTCGCCGGGGACGAGGAAGATGCCCTTGGCGAGCGCCTCCCGCGGCGACCGCGGCCGCACCTCCAGCCCGTTGACGCGAATGGTGCCGGCAACGTGCCCGGCCGCGCCGAACAACGCCTTCGACAGTTCGTCGAGGCCGGAGCCGACGAGGCCGAACACGCCGAGGATTTCGCCGCGCCGGACCTCGAACCGGACGTTTTCGAGGACACCCGGGATGTGCAATCCCTCCACCGCGAACACCGTGTCCGCGCCGGGACCGGGCTCCCGCTTCGGCGGGTAGATGTTGTCCAGGGTCTCGCCGAGCATCAGTTCCGCGAGCGAAATGCCCTGGGTGCGGGCGTGCTCGGCCGTCATGGTGACGATGCGGCGGCCGCCCCGGAACACGGTGAGACGGTCGGCGATTTCCATCACCTCTTCCAGACGGTGGGTGATGTAGACGATCGAGATGCCCGAGGCGCGCAAGGTCGCCATCAGGCTGAACAGCACGCCCTTCTCGACTTCGGTCAGCGTGGACGTCGGTTCGTCGAGGATCAGGACCCGGATATTGTCCCGCGACAGCGCCTGCAGCACGGCGACGATCTCCCGCTCGACCATCGACATCGTCGCGACCCGGCGGGAAAGATCGATGTTCACGGGAAAGCGCGCGAGCAGGGTATCGCCGCGCTGCTTCATGGCCTGCCGGTCGATGCGGCTGAAGAAACCGCGCCGCGCGCCTTCGAGCCCAAGGAA